>JAUVCD010000060.1 GCA_030590865.1 Myxococcales bacterium
GCGGGTCAAGGAATTCCACGGCCCCTTCAGCGACGAGGGCTTTGGCGCGATCCTCTACCCCGAGGTGAACTACAACTTCGGCAACGGGCTCGACCTGGGCGCCGGGGCGCTGTTCCAGCTCGGCAAAGAGCACGGCAAGTTCGGCGATCCCGCAGCCGGCGGCTCGATAGCCTGGGCGCGCACTCGCTTCGCGTTCTGAGCGGTCGGGCTACGGTAAGAAGCGACGAGCCGTGTCCGGCTTTTGCTCGTTGCGGCGGTTAAACCGTGTCCGTGTGGTTTTCGATCGAGGACACGCGCAGCGGTGGCTTAGCAGGAATCGAACAACCCCGCAGAGAATCAGCCTGCAGAACCACTCGAGCGCCTCGGCGTCGACGCGGCTGGCGCCATCGGCGAAGAAATTGAAAATGGCACTTGACCGAATCTCGGTCGCGACCATTGAAAAATCGACTTCTGCCGCTCAATCGTTCATTGCGGCGTCTGAGTCGCTCCCTCGCCATCGTTCGTGCCATTGGGGTCCTCGAGACTCGTCCGAGTCGTCAAAGCGAGGGCCAGAGCCAATCTGAGAGGGCGAAATACCCAATGCTACACTAATGCATGATCGGAGCGGTCATTGAAGACTATCAACCCAATCTCGAGCCATGCGAGCTCGATGCCGTCATTGGTCGTATCGTCCAGACCCAGCGGCAAAGTGAATGGCTGCTGTGTCGCTATCTCGCCGATATGGCGGACGGGCGGCGCTTTCAGCGCGTGGGATGGTACAGCGACGTCTTTCATTATGCCAAGGAGCGCTTCGGGCTCGGCGTGAAGGTCACCCGCGAGCGGGTGCGGATGGGGCGTGCGCTGCGGTCGTTGCCGCAGATCGAGAAGGCCTTCCTTCGGGCAGAGCTGAGCTACTCGAAGGTTCGGGAGCTGACCCGGGTGGCCAAGGCGGAAGATGAGCACGACTGGCTGAGGCTGGCGGAGCTGCTGCCCATGCGAGAGCTCGAGCGGCGGGTGGCCGGCGAGGCGGGTGGCGAGGCGGTGACCGATGCTCCTGCTCGAGAGCGGTGGCGCACTGCCGAGACGGTCGAGATCAGTTTTCACGTGCCTGCCCAAACTTGGGCGCTACTGCGGCGGGCCATGCAGGCCGCTCGGCAGGCGGCCGAGGGCTCGATGAATGATGCTTCCGCGCTCGAAGCGGTGGCGACTCAGGCCCTTGCGGGGCTGCGGCAGCCAGATGCCACGTCGGTGGCCAATCCGCGCAGATCTTTGGTGCTCTACCAGTGCCGAACCTGTGGGGGGACCGAGCTCGAGACGGGCGCCGGGGCGGTGGGCTTGCCGCCCGACCAGGCCAAGCGGCTGAGCGAGGGGGCGAAGGTGGTCGATCTGGCCACGGAGGGTCGTGAGGAGGCCACCACCGAGGGGACGATGCCTGCGGCGGTACGGCGCGCGGTGCTGGCTCGCGATCGGGGGAGCTGCCGGCTGTGCGGGCGGAGCAGGTACGTCGACATCCATCACCTGACGCCCCGGAGCCGCGGGGGTGGGCACAGCCGCGAAAACTGCCTGGTGCTGTGCAGCGCCTGTCATGGGGCCGTGCATGCCGGCAAGGTGAGGGCGAAAGGTAGTGCTGAGGATGAGGTCGAGTGGCTCGATGCCGAAGGACGAAAGCTGTATGAGCGCGACCGCGCAATTGGAGCGTCGGAGGCGATGGCCGGCAGGGGACGGAAGACCCATGCGACCGACGCCCCAATTGGGGCATCGGTGGTGATGGCCGAGGCTGAGCCGATCCAAGGGGAGGACGACGAGCTGTCTGATCACGCTCGCTTGGTCCTAGCGGCCATGGGCAGCCGAGGCGGCTGGCACTCGGACCGTTTGACCGAGTCAACCAAGCTTGGATTCGGACCGGTGAGCACTGCGTTGTTGGAGCTGGCACTCGCGGGCAGGATCCAGGAGGAGCCGCTTGGGTATTATTCGCCAGGCGAGCACCTGCCAGCCGGTGGGCCCCCATCGGGGATGATCTGCGCGGGCGGGGTTCGTGAGCCCTTGCGGCTCCACTATCAACCCATTGAAACATCATGAGAGGCAGAGAAATATGGGTGAGGCGGGCCCCTCAGCTGGTCGGGTGGGTGCTGGGGACAGCTGCAGAATCCGTGGACAAGTCCAGCAAGGTTGGCGGAGCGCGGTAACGTTGCACTGAGACTTGCCCACCGATTCAGCACCTGCCCCCAGCGGTTACGGCGACGACGGATTGATTCTATTTTAAGGAAGTCCTTCGGTTCAGGATCTGGCAGCCAACTCGGGCTTCCACCCTCTGACCTTGCAGAGTCATGGAGCTCGAGGAACGGTGTAGCCAGCAATGGGGCATCCGACGTGCGTTATGATTGGTGTTCTCATGAGGTTTCTCGCCAGCGTCCTCTTGCTCCTTTGTGTGGGAGGTGGTGCTTGCCAACCGGACCGCGGCGACCACCACAGGACGACATCCACCAGCTTCACGCTGAGCACGACTAACGCCGACACCTCGACGCGCACCGCGGCGTCGGTGAGTCCCGGGGCCAAGGCGTCACCGACAGCGAGCGCCACGACCGTCAGCTCTGCCCTTGGGTCTGCGGTGGCGAGCGCTGCCCCGAGCGCGACGACGCCGGTGAAGATGGAGGCCCGAGATCCCGCGCTGGCCAACTGCTGCACAGCATTCAATGCCTACCGGACCGGCTACGTTGCGGATCGAGGCCCCAATATGAGCCACGTCACGCGCAAATGCGTAGCCCTGTGGGAGCTGGGATACGACCGGACGCGGGCGGAGCCCATCCTCAAGCCGATGGCGGAGGCGGGATGGCGGTGGCCGCGCGCCTGCGTGCCGCCGACCAACTAGTGTGGCCGTCTGAATTTTCGCCCCGCGGGCAACAATCTACTCCAGGCGGCCCACCCGGGTTGAGCGCAAGCGCTTCTAGGGACGTGGGTTGGGTCAGGGTGGGGTCGCTCTGCCGATTGCTCCCCCGACAGCGAGCTGGTTGAATTGATTCCATGTTGGACGCCTGCTCTGCCCAGCGGATCCTGGTCATCGCCTGCCTGACCGCCGCTCTAGGTTGCGATGACTCTGCCACAGGAGGCGCAGGTGGCGGAGGCACGACGAGCACTGGCACAGCCGGCACCGGCGGAACCGACACCGGCGGCGGCGGGTCGACGATGACGGGTGGCGGAGGGCAAGGCGGCGCTGGCGGCGCTGGCGGCAGCGGCGGATCTTGTGGGACATTCCCGACGGTGCCCGGCCAAGACTGGCAAGCGGCCGGCCCCTTCGAGACCACCGAGCTCACCACTGGACCAGGTGACCACTTCCAGGTGTTCCAGCCGGCGACCCTCGGCGAAGGAGGGCTGCACCATCCCATCGTGGTGTGGTGTGTCGGCACTGGCGCATCGCCGTCGTCCTACCAACTTCTGCTCAGTCGATTCGCCTCTCACGGCTTCGTCGTCATCGCCGGCGACGATGGCAACCAGGGCGACGGCGACCAGGCTCTCGAGGGCCTCACCTGGTTGGTCGCACAGAACGATGAGCCCAATGGCCTGTGGACGGACAAGCTCGACATCACCCGGATCGGAGCGGCTGGCCACTCGCAAGGCGGGAATGCGGCGATCCACGTGGCCCTCAAGAACGCCCAAGTGTCGGTGGTGCTCCCAGTGATGCCAGGCGAAGGGGTGCTCGGCGACGCCACCAAGGCTGACGAAGCGGCGCTGACGGTGCCGGTGTTCTACGTCTGTGGCGCAACCGACTCGATCGTCCCGGCAGCTTGGTGCGAAAGCCGCTTCGCCAATACCTTGGCACCAACCTGGATTGGCGTGCTCAGCGGCGCCGGCCACTTCGTACCTACCCTGGCCACCCCCAATGCGACGGAGCTGCGGCATTGGCTGATCCCATTGCTGCGAGCTGAGCTAATGGACGATTGCGACGCCCAGCCACTGTTCTATGACGATCCCTTCGCGCTCACCGAAGACTCGGACTGGGAGTCGGTGGACCGCAAGAACCTGTGAGGCCTGCCCCCTGGCCTCGCTGCTAGGGCGCCAGACCCGTCACAGATCGCAACGCGGCAAGTCCTCGTGGGTCTCACGGCGCACCACCAGTCGGGCCTCCACTTGCCGGGATCGGCTGCGATCCACCGTGGGCATTCATTTGTCTACATACAACTACATTGTGTCCGTGTAATTACCGGTAGTTAGCAGTGAATCCTATTGGATCGGATTGTGCTTATTGGAGCCGCATGGCACATCTCTACCTCGCGAACGTTGCTCACCCACTGCGCGCCCTTGCCGGTCTGGCTCTGCTGCTTGGCGCGGTCGCTGTCGGCTGTAACAGCGACACCGGCGACGTGACGTCGACCGACCAGTTTTCAGGCGAGGTGGAGACAGCATGCAGCGCTGAGGAGATCGACCCCCTGGTGGCCTGTTCGGCCGAGCCCTGCGAGGGCATGTCGGGCGACCCGCTGATGGCGTGCATGGATGACAACTGCCCCGAGACCGTTTGGGAAGGGATCACTGAGACCTGCGCGCACTGCATGCTCGCTAACCAGTACAGCGTCGAGGCCATGGCTCAAGCCTGCGGTCCGGCCGATCCGCCGCCGGCCGCAGCCTGCAGCCCAACCGAGATCGACCCCCTGGTGGCCTGTTCGGCCGAGCCCTGCGAGGGCATGTCGGGCGACCCACTGATGGCGTGCATGGATGACAACTGCCCCGAGACCGTTTGGGAAGGGATCACTGAGACCTGCGCGAACTGCATGCTCGCTAACCAATTCAGCGTCGAGGCCATGGCGGCCGCGTGTGGGCAGACCCCCGAAGCCGAGCCGCCGACCGCGGCTTGCACCACCGACGAGATCGACCCGATCGCAGCTTGCGCGACCGAACCCTGCGCGGGCATGGCAGGCGATCCATTGATGGAATGTATGGACGTAAACTGTCCCGAGACCGTCTGGGAGCTCTCCGAAACCTGCGCGCAGTGTATGATCGCCAACCAGTCCAGCATCGAAGCGATGATCGGCACCTGCAGCGGCAACCCCGCCCCTTCCGGTGGCTGACGGGATCGTTCGGCGTTCGGGTCGGCCGTGTTTCGACACACGACGGGGTTGAGCGACCCCATCCGGATCGACCCTCAAGGCAGAATCGGCGACGCCGTTCCAGGGCTGAGGATCCATACTTGATGAGCCGCCCGAGTGACGGCGACGTGCAATATGCGTCGAGCCTCTGGTGTGTCGGGATACTGGCGCAGGCTTGCGTCAGGCACGATGACGTAGTCGAACTCGAGGCCCTTGACCTCGGCCACATCGGTCACCTCGATGCCTGGGGCAAACGAGAAATCTCCCTCCAGCACCAGGCGGACGTCGAGGGCGCGGGACAGCACTTGGTAGATCAGACGGGCCCCCTGAGCATGACGGGCAATGACGGCGACGCAGGTCTGAGGCTGCTTGGTCGTGAGCTTGGTCAGCACATCGGTGATCGCTACCGCCACATGGCCCTCGCTGCCGAGAACGGACCGAGACACCGGAGCGCCGTCCCGGAGCGCCTTGGGAGGGACCTTCGGTGCCAGCGGGCCGAGGATCTGCGCGGCGAGCTCAGCAACAGGCTTGGGGCAACGATAGGTCGTCTCCAGGCAAGCTGACGCAGCGTCAGGCACGCCGAGCGCCGCCAGCGCTTTGGGCCAAGAGGTGAAGCTGCTCGCCTCGTCGACCTGTTGCGCCGCATCGCCGGCCACCGTGGTCGCCCCACCCCGCAGCCGACGCACCCGACCTAGCACCCGTAGCTCGAGGGGAGCGAGCTCTTGGGCCTCATCGACCACCAGGTGGGGCACCCGCGGCAGCTTGCGCGTTCGGGTCGCGGTCTTGCCCTGGTTTCGGTACAGCAGCTCGAGCAGGATGGCGTAGTCCTCGTCATCCATGGTGCGGGCCAGCTCGTCTGGCGTGCCGTCGTCAATCTCTCGCCCGTCGACGGTCGCGAGCCGCTTTGGATCGATGTGGGCGTAGCGGATGTCGGCTGGGTCATCGAGCTGCCGGCTGGTGTGAGCCAGCGTTGCCTCGACGTGCTGGGAGCTCAGCTCGCCAGCCGATACATGGGCCGCGAGCTCGAGCAGCTCGCGATCACCAATCAAGCGGTAGAAGTCCTCTCGAATATGCGAGAGCTGGCGCAGCTGCTCGGCGAAGGCGACCTCGACGCGCTTGCGTTTGCCTCTTGGGACGACCTTGGCAACCTGACGTTGCACCCGTCGCAGCCGGTGGGCGAGCACCTGCTCGGCGCGCACCGCCATCGCATCCTGAACCACCGTCCCGAGCTGCAGACGGCGGTCGAGCTGCTCGGCGATCTCCGCGGCGTGGTCGTCGATGAGCTGATCGATGGCGGCGAAGAGAGCCGGATGGCGCTTCATCTTGCTCACCCCTTGGGGGGTTTCAGGCGCCTGCCGTGCAGGCAGCCAAGGCAGCAGCGCCCGAGCCTGTTGGCTGACCCACTCGCCAAAGGTGAAGACAGCCACCTCGCTCAAACCGAGCTCGGCGAGCAAGCGTTCGCTGAGTCGGCGAAGGCCCCGCTCGGGGACCACCACGAGGCACCGCCGCGGTGGATATTGATCAGGCCAGCGCCGACACAGTCGGGCGACGCGGTGCAAGGCCACGGTGGTCTTGCCACAACCGGCGCTACCGAGGATGAGCAAGGGCTGCTCCGGTGCCCGATCGAGCAGGTCCTGCTGTTGCCGATCGAGCAGCTCGGCGGCCACCGGAGCGAGGGTGCCCGAGCTCGCGCCGCCCACGAGCTGTTGGGCCAGTGGCGCCGCCGGGGCACCGGTCAAGGGTGGACCCAGCGCGGCAGGCTCGAGAAGCCAGCGCTTGCCGGCCCGAACCAAAGTCCCTGCTGGAACGGAAACACCGCCCAGCTCACCAGCCACGAAGGTCACGATCCGCCGGGCCTCGACCACTCCTTCGAGGGTGCGCCCAGCCATATCGATCGCGTAGTCGTCTCCCTCCTCACAGGTGAAGAACACCTCGGCAATTGGGGCGTAGCGAAAGTCCACGATGGACAGCCCTGGACCTAGACCGGGAAAGGCTCGTGGCCCGAGCAATATGTCCCGTTGCCCTCCATCGGTGCGCACCCTGAGGTGAGCAAAGTAGGGCGCCTGCCGCTCAGGTAAAGTGCCAAGAGCGGCAGTGCCATCCCGCGCGGCCTGCTGGTGCATCAGGGCGAGCACCAATCCCACATCGTCCTCCCGGGCCTCAAACAGCTCTTCGCGCAGCGTTTCGAACTCGCCGCCACCTGCCGCTCGCCCGCCGATTCGGCGCCGAGCCGCCTTGCTGAGTGCGGCGCGCACCTGCTCGAGCAGCGCTTGCTCCTCGGCGAGCACCGCGCGTTCCGCCTGATTGGCGGCACGACGGCGGGCCACGGGAGCCCGCGCCTTGCGTGCGGCTTTGCTCTTCCTCGCCATGAGGTCAGGCTAGGGATCGGCTGCGAGAACGGCGTAGCTGAAGCCGTTCCACCAGGACCCTGCTGCCACGGAGGGCTTGGGACCCACCGCCACGAACACCAGCCCCGTGCCGTCGCTCACCTCTCCGATGGGCAGCAGACTGCCCGCGAAGGCCTCCGACCAAGGCACCGCCGAGATCGGATCAGGCTCGGTCGGCAAGTAGACCTCCAGTTGGGTGGTCGCCAGATCGAAGAGATCGGCCTTGGCCAGCGCCAGGTAGGGTGGGAAGGGCGCGATGGCGCCATGGGACCACTGTGGCACGATGTACTGAGCAATCGCGCCGTCCACTCCGGGGCGCAGCCGCATGACCGCAGCGCCGAGCGCCTGGCTGGCATGCACGAACTGCATCGGCAGCTTGTCATCCTCAGTCAGCCGCGACATGAAGCCGGCCACCAGACTGGCGTTGGGTGTCTGCTCGCTATACCCAAGACCACAGACCATTTCTTGAAGGTCCTGATCGGCGTGGCCTGGCCCGCCCAAACACCCAGTGGTCACCAGCAAGAGGCTCTTCTGCTCGTCGAAGACGCCAGCGGACAGCACCCCCAGAGATCGCACCTCAACGCCCTGGGGCGGACTGGCCACCAGATCGACGCAGGTCTCACCGCCCGTCTGCGCCAGCGCCCCGCCGACCACGATCAGCTCCACATCGCCGCCAGGCACCACAGTGGCGATGGGATCGATAGACGCCCCACGAGCATAGGGAAGGCCTTCGACCCCTGGCCAAGGCAGCGCACCGCTGCCCGTCGAGTCAGGATAGGGCAGGAAGCAGTGACGGGTGGCGTCGTGATCGACGATTCCGTTCACCAGCGACAACTTGGTCGGCAGGGGAGGCTCGATGACGCCGCCAGTACCACTAGAGGTGCTAGTGGCTCCGCCGGCACCACCGGCGCTACCACCAGCGCCTCCGGCTCCGCCGCTGTTGGTGGTGGTGGTTTCAGTCTTCTCGAGCCGCGAGTGATCGCCACCGCAGCCCAGGCTGTGCAGGCAGCCATCACCCAAGGTCAGCGCAACGACCGCCACCGCTAGCTGCAGTGCGCCAGAGAAGCCGACAGTCGACTTGCGTGCCACGGCTCAAGCTTACCTCGTGCCGGCCTTCACACCCAGCTGACAACGTTCTGAGAAACCTCCTCGGAGGTCTGTTGCACGATGGCACTTTGCCGCCGACCTGGGCCATGGGACGATATGATGCCAACGACGAGTGAAGCGCCACGTCCTCGAGGAACCCTCAGCGCCCGCCCCCTGTCTACGCCCATGAGCCGCAAGAGCGAGCGCGTCATAGCTGGTCGGTACGACCTGGTGCGCGTGATCGGCAAAGGCGGAATGGCTTCGGTATTCTTGGCTGACGACGCCGAGACAGGCAGACAGGTCGCCGTCAAGCTGCTCCACGCTCACCTGGCCGCTGACTTCGACGTGCGCGAACGCTTCGCCAACGAGATTCGCGCCATCCGGCGCATCGATCACCCCAATGTGGTGCGCGCCCTGGACGACGGCGATCATCAGCATCGCCCCTATCTGGTGCTCGAGCTGGTGGACGGCGAATCAATGGCGAGTTACCTGCGCCGATCGGGCCCTCTGCCACCGGACGAGGCGCTCTCCCTGACGCGTCACGCCGCCCGTGGGCTGGCCGCCATGCACGCCGCTGGCGTAGTCCACCGGGACGTCACGCCTGGAAACTTGCTGCTCGTCCAAGTGGCAGGGGAGCCCTATGCCATCAAGATCAGCGATCTTGGGCTGGCGAGCATTGCGGGACATACCGATGACCTGGACAGCACCCTGGCCGGCACGACGAGCTACATGGCCCCGGAGCTGGTCGTCGGCGAAGAACCGGACCACCGAACCGACGTTTATGCACTGGGAATGGTGATGTTCTTCGCCCTCACCGGCGAGCTACCGTTCACCGGTAGGTCTCCAGCCGAGGTCTATGCCCACCAGCTGGTCTCACCGGCGCCACCACCCTCCTGGCTGGTAGACGATCTCGATCCGAACATCGATCGCATCGTTCAAACCGCCCTTCGCAAGGACCCGGCCTATCGCTACGCAACGATGAACGCCATGTTCAAGGACATCGAGCGGGCCCTCAAGCTCCGAGCCGGTACCCCCAATGGGGTGGCCGCAACCCCGCCCTCGGACCGCTATCATCCCAAGACCGAGGAAGGGCGTCAGCTCTTGAATCGGCTGGTCGCGGCCCAGGCTTGATGGCCTGGGCACCATCCCCGTCACTGGGCAAGACGGGTCACCAGGTAATCGGAGTGGTCGGCTCTACTGCAAACCGCATCACTCGGTCGCCGCGCGCCCCTCGAGCAGATAGGCAGACGAATCGGCGTCGGCGTATTGGTAGCCGTGGACCATCAGGAAGACCGAGGTGGGCTCGTCGAGCTGGATGGTAATGGTCTCTGCGGAGCCATTGAGATAGGGCCGCTCGTCGTAGTCGTCGAGTGTCGGAGCCCGACCCAAAGCCAGGTACAGATCTGCGTCGCCGCCAGGCTGCTCCGCATCAGGTGACATGGCGAAGATGTAGGTGCCGGCAGGCAGCTGGCCCAGCTCGTAGTGGGTCGACTCACCACTGGGCACCGAGCCGCTCTCGCTCATGCCTTCCCAGCTCGAACCGCCACCCGGCTCGTACCCTGGATAGTAGACGTTGTCCTCTTCACCGGTCACCACGACGACCTCGCTCGAATCGATCTTCGTGAAGATCTCGTCGTAGGTCTTGGGGTGCTCGTAGCTCAGCAGGCCGTCGATCATCGCAATCGAGGCGTAGGGCATCGAGCGGAAGAAGGAGGGCATCACGTTGGTGACCATGTCCATGTAGCGGGTGCCCGTCGGGTCGTCGGGGTTCAGCAGGGCCCGAGCCTCGGCCAGGTAGCCGTCGACATAGGCGAAGGTGTCGCAGCCGTTCATGAAGAAGATCTGGTACTTCCCGGCCTTGAACTCGCCCTTCTGTCCCAGGGCCCGCACGTTGGCACCGAGCCCAGCGTGGCCGTTGTAGAAGATCATGTCCGCGTCGGTGCTCAGCTCTTCGTAGCGCTGATTGAACTCCTCGCCGGCCGTGCGCACGTTGTCGACCAGCAGCGCCACGATCTCGACGGTACGTCCATCAGGCCGAGTGGCACGGAAGGTGATGTCGGGCATGGCGACGCCCGGGTTGCTGGAGACGTCTTCGGGCACCGTGATCAGCTGGTGGTCCCGGAGCTTGGACTTCATGGAAGCGGCGAAGTTATTGTAGGCGCTGATACCCGCATCGCTGGAGGTGGTGGCACCGTCCTCGTACTTGCCGAAGATGGCCACGACCGTGAGCGCCTGGTCGTCCCACACCATGTGGTACTCAGGATATTTGCCCTCAGTGTTCTCGTCGCTGACGGTGACGGTGGCCGTGGTGACGAAGACGTCCTCTTCGGCCATCTCGCAGCCGCTGCGATTGGGCCGGTAGTAGTACCACATGCTGCCGCTATCGACGTCGTGGGCACCCCAATCCACACAGCTGTGGCCGTACTTCTCGGTGAAGGTCTCGTAGTCGTCCGAGTCAACGTGGAGCGGGAAGGTGAAGTCGTAAGTCTCAGGCAGGTTGGTCTTGGCACCCCAGGCCACCGGCATCTTGGCGTGGTAGGTCACCAGCGTCCTGCCGTCCTCGAGCTCGCTGCGCTCGATGTTGCTGAGCTCGAGCTTGTCGAGCCGTCCCACCGCCGTGTCGCCATTGAGATGACCGATGGTGTAGAGCATCTGGTCTTCGGCGGTTCGCTCGGCGTTCCAGACGTTGTCGGCGATGAACCTGCCCTCGAACTCGAACGTGAGCAGCGTGGCCTGATCGCTCGAGAAGGCGAAGTCGTCCGATCCCTCATCGCTGCTTCCGCAACCGGCGAGCATGGCGAGGCAGGAGAGGGAGGTGGCGAGGGTCAGGGATCGAAGGGCCATGGTGACGAGCTCCTTGGGGTAGATTCTATGCGCGCGTAGAAGCATATGTCGTACCAGCTCGCACACTGTCGCATTCGTTCACCTAAACAATTGATTTTATTAGACCTGTCGCAAGCCGTTGGTGTGTAGATGTAGGTACCGGTACCACCAAGATCCACGCAAGTGGATCCCCACGCCCCCAGAGATGGGTAGGAGCCGACCTGCCGGAGCAGACCCATGCTACCGACTCAGGCGTGCCTCCCAAGCCGCTGGCAAGAGTCACCGACCCGGCTCAACTCGACCAAGCGACCGGGCCACAAGCCAAGCTTGAGCTGCGCGTGCCCGCGAGCTGGCTCGTCGAGGGCTGCGCGCTCGAAGTGGCGGTGCCCAAGGTGCTCTGTTGCGCCCGCTGCGACGGCGGCGGCTGCGACAGTTGCGGCCGCGGCGGTGCCTTGCGAGCTCCCGCCGAGCTCAGCCAACGCACCATCCAGATGAACCTACCTGGTGAGCACACCACGGCGGTACAGCTCCGCATCGCCCAGCCCTTCGACGACTCGGAGATCGATCAGCTGCTCGTCCACCTGCACCCCGGTGCACCCACGACCACCGGGGTAAGACGCGTCGGGACCCGCATGCAACTCGCCCCGGCCTCGCTGGCCTCATGGGTCCAACCTGCGCTAAAAATCGCCTTGGTGTTGCTGGCCATCCTGTTGCTCGCTCTGGCTTTGACCCGTTGAGTTGGTCGCCGGCAGGCGCCCGCGCGGTCCCGCAACGTGACGCCTCGCTTCGCCAAGCAAGGGCTGGCAAGCATCACTGTTCCAGGCGACACTGACGGCCATGGCTGGTCCCCGACGCTTCTTCGCCGCACTGGGCGAAACGCTGCGCGACGTCATCGTGCGTCTCGGCAATCCAGACCACCAAGAGCTGGTGCGCATCGGCATCGGGCTAGTGCCCGCCGCGATGACCCAGGTGCTGCCCTGGTTCTGGCGCACCCGGGAGGGGCATGACGAGAGCCTGATGCGCATCGTGATGCAAAACGCCGCCGATGATCCGGACGGGCTGGCGGTCGAGATGGGCCACGAGCAGCTCAGCTGGTCGGAGCTCGATCGCCAGACTTCGGCTATCGCTCATGTGCTCGCCAGTCTGGGGGTCCAGCCAGGTGACGTCGTGGCCTTGGTGGGCCTGAACTCGCCGCGCTACCTGGCCACCACCCTGGCCATCACCCGGGTAGGGGCCGTCGCCGCCCTGATCAATCACCACTTGGAGGGCGGGCCCCTCGCCCACGCGGTGCGGACGTCAGCCGCCCGGGTCGCAATCGTGGAGGCCTCGCTCGCCCCCCGCATCGCAACGCGCCCAGAGCTCGAGGGCCAGCTCGACCACCTAGTGACCTACCGCACCGGTGAGCTAGAAGACCGCCTCGACCGGGCGCCCACCGACCCCTTCCCCCGGGTGCCTACCGATGTGTCGAGTGACTTCGTCTACATCTACACCTCAGGCACCACCGGCTTGCCCAAGCCCTGCCGCGTATCCCACGGCCGCACCCTGCTCGCCGCCATGGCCTTCGGCCACGTGCTGTTCGAATTCCAGCCTGGGGACAAGCTCTACTCGGTGCTGCCGCTCTATCACTCGAACGCCATGCTCATCGCCGCCGGGTCATGCATCATGACTCGCACGCCCATCGCGCTGCGCGAGAGCTTCAGCGCCACCGCCTTCTGGACCGACGTCAGGGCCTACCGCGCCACGGCTATGATCTACATTGGCGAGCTGTGTCGCTATCTCGTCAACACGGACGTCCATGAAGCGGAGCGAGAGAACACGCTGCGGATCGCCGTAGGCAATGGACTGCGCGCAGATGTCTGGGAGCCCTTCGCTGAGCGGTTCGGCATCCCCAAGATCCGAGAGTTCTACAGCGCCACCGAAGCCCCAGGCATCCTGATGAACCTGACCGGGAAGGTCGGCTCGATCGGGTTCTTGCCCGGCCGACGCTTGAGCTCTCTGAAGCTGGCCCGTTACGACGTCGACGCCGGCGAGCTGCTACGCGGCGCTGACGGCTATTGCATCGAATGCGGCCCAGACGAGGTCGGCCAGCTCATGATTGCCCTGCGGGACAAGCCGCTCAGTGCCCTCGGTGACTTCAAAGGGTACACCGACGCGAGCGCAACCGAGAGCAAGCAGGCCCACAGTGTGTTCGAAGCAGACGACCGCTACTTCATGTCAGGCGATCTGATGCGCTTCGACGATGACGATTTCGTCTACTTCGTCGATCGCATTGGCGACACATACCGCTGGAAAGGTGAGAACGTGTCCACCGAAGAGGTGGCCGAAGTACTCGGCACCGCACCAGGAGTACAGGCGGCCACGGTAGCGAGCATTCACGTTCCAGGCCGGGAGGGCCAAGCCGGGCTGGCCGGAATCGTCTGTGGCGACGCCTTTGACGCTGATGCCTTCTGGCAAGCGGCACAAGAGCTGCCGTCTTATGCCCAACCGCGCTTCTTGCGCCTGGTCGACAAGCTCGAGACGACCGGGACGCTGAAGATTCAAAAGCACCAACTGCGTGCCCAGGGGGTCGACCCCAGTCAGGTGACCGACCCGCTCTACCTGCGCACGAATGACGGCTACGTGCCGCTGACCGCCGAGCTCTATGGGGCAGTGACCACCGGTGCAATGCGGCTCTGAGGCGGCCGTTTGGGCACCACCACAGCCGCTTCGCCGACCACCGGCAGTCGAGGTTTCGGGGACTGTTCGATGGGGGGTTCAGCGACGCTCGGCAGCGACCGTGGCATCGGCTGTGACCGGGTGTTGATGACGTGAGCTGACGGAAACGACGTCGCGGAGGAACGAGGCCGTAGTTTGGCCGCCAAGCCCTGCAGCTGGGCACCGAGATCTTCGGCCAGCGAGCCGAGCAACCCGTGGTAGGGAGCGCCCTGCAGCCCCATGACGTGCTGGGTGTGCTGGCTGGCTAGCCCGTTACCGGTACGGTGCTCGGTCCGAAGCAGCCCTGGCTGCTGGCAGAGGCCAGCCGCTCGCGCGAGCCGCGAGCCAAGGTACAAGACCGGCGTGGCGACCTCCTTGGCCCGTTCGAGAGCGGTCATTGCGCCGGTCAGCCGAATGATGTCGCGGCGCAAAGCGACCGCCTGGTCCCGAGCAGCCCGGCTCGGGGCGAAGGCAATGGCAGCGCCGACCGCGGGAAGGATGCCTCTCGCGTTGTCCCGCAACCGCCCGGCCCGGGCGGCCAGCAACGGATTCTTGTTATGGCGCAGATGCTCGTAGCCGGTCAGCCAGACGCGAGCGATGCGCAAGGTGCTGGGGCCGAGCCGCTTGAAATCTTGGTCGTAAAACTCGCTCTGAATCGTTTCGATCCGCTCAGGGTCGTCGAACTTGGGGTGCTCGAAGTGCATCGCGAACCCGTCCCAGCGGCGCAGATCCGGCGCCTTGCGGTAACGCTCCCGATAGCGCCCTTCGGCCACGACCTGAGCGTGGAAGGGAGTGCCAGGAAAGGCAAAGTAGATCAGGCACTGGGTGAGAGTGGGCTGCAACGCCATGAGGGCGTCGAACTCGGCACGCATCCGGGCTTCGTCCTGATAGGGAAAGCCGATGATCATCGAAGTCAGCTGCGCGCAACCGACTGACTTGAGCGATCGATAGAGATCGGCAATCGGAACGCCCTGTTGCTTGCCATAGCCTGCTTCGATGCCTTCGAAGGCGTTCCACACCAGATCGAACCCCATCTCGCCGATCTCATCGGCCGTAAACTGGGACAGCCCCTTGACGCTGCCAAAGCCCATAATCGACAGCGGTTTGCCACCCTCACGGACGCAATCGAGAAACTGGCGAGCCCGCTGCTCATGGATGAAGAAGTCCTCGTCGATGAGGATGAAGCTATCCATCGACTGACCGTCTGCTGCAGCTCGGTCGCGGGTAGCCATCATCGCCTCGTAGATGTCCCGACCGGTCTCGGCAAAGGGCTCGTACTTGCGGCGGAAGAAGTGGGAGGTGCAGCAAAAATCGCAGCCGTTAGGACAGCCGAGACCAGCGGTCACATGACCCACTACGGAAGACTGCTGGTAGCCGAGCACCTGAACCGAGGCGATGGGAGCATGGGGATGGCGAATCGGCCCATCCTCGGGCTCCCCGAGGAGCCGCCGCAAGAAACCCACGCCCTCTTCGCGACAGATGACGTCAGCAAAGGGGCTCAGCACCTCGTCCGGTAAGACCGTTCCGTAGCCTCCCAGCACGATCTTGGCGGCTGGCGCATAGCGGCGGATGAGACCCACCATCTCGCGGACCTTGTGGAAGGTTGCCACCACGAAGTTGATGCCCACGTGGGTGTAACGGCCTTGCTCGAGCTCGCCAATCAGCTCCCGATGGGACGGATAATGAAGCGTCACCGCCGGTGCCTGGATGTTCTCGGCCAGGTAGTCGAGCGCCCAGACGCGGATGACTTGACGGTGGCTGAAAGGTCCCTGGGCGCGGGTGATCTGAGCGTGGAAGAGCTCGGCGCCCACCGAATCGCCTTCACCTGGGCCACCGAAGGGACGGCACACGCTGGTGAGGAGAACACGGTGTTTTTGCGTTCCTTGCTTGAGCTGCACGGGCGTATCTTCCACGATGCCCGTTCAGTCAGTTGTCATCTATTCGTCACAACGGTGAACGGACCTTGGACACTACTGATCAGACTCGTCACCTGTTCAGCTACGCTCCCGGCAAACCACTCCTGAGGGCCTCCCATGGAAACCAAAGAGATCGTCGACCTGTGCAAGCGCCACACCGTCTTTTCGTGGAGCGCTCAGAAGAACGTCAACCCCATCGCCGCTGACCGGGCGGAGGGAATTTACTTCTGGGACGCCGCTGGCAAACGCTACATCGACTTCAACTCCCAGCTGATGTGCGTCAATGCGGGCCACAATCACCCCAAGATCGTCGCAGCCGTCAAGGCCCAGGCTGACAAGCTCTGTTTCGTCTTTCCCGGGATGGCGACAGAGCCACGAGCCAGGCTCGGCAAGCTGCTGGACGAGGTGACGCCGAGCCACATCACCAAGTTCTTCTTCACCAACGGCGGCGCCGAGGCCAACGAGGCTGCGATTCGAGCCGCTCGCCTGTTCACCGGACGACACAAGATCCTCAGCCGTTACCGCAGCTATCATGGTGGCACCCACGGCGCGATGATGCTCACCGGCGAGCCACGCCGCTGGCCCAACGAGCCGGGGGCGCCGGGCTTCGTGAAAGTCATGGACCCAGTTCCCTATCGCTATTCCTTCGGCGAAACCGAGGAGGAACAGACCAAGAACAACCTCACCTATCTGGCCGAGGTCATCGACATGGAGGGGCCCCAGAGCATCGCCGCCATGTTCATCGAGCCGGTGCTCGGCACCAACGGCATCTTGCCGCCCCCAAAGGGATACCTGGCAGGGCTGCGCGCCCTACTCGATCAGCACGGCATCTTGCTGGTGTGCGACGAGGTCATGGCGGGCTTCGGCCGAACAGGCAAGTGGTTCTCCTTCGAGCACGGTGGCATCAAGCCCGACATGATCTGCATGGCCAAAGGCCTCACCGGAGCGGTTCTGCCCCTCGGGGCGCTGGGCATCAGCGAGACGATCGCGAGCCATTTCGAGGAGAACGTGTTTTGGAGTGGGCTCACCTACAGCAGTCACCCCATGGGGATTGCCGCCGCCATCGCGGCGGTCGAGGTCGTACGTGACGAAGGCCTGGTGGACCGGGCCGCGCAAATGCAAGACGTGATGCTCAAACACATGGCTGAGCTCGCCGCCAAGCACCCCAGCGTCGCCCACTATCGCGCCACCGGGCTGTTCGGGGCGATGGACTTCCGTCGCAACAGCCAGGGCGATCCACTGTCCGAGGGCTACAACGTCACCCATCCGGCTATCGGGAAGCTCAGCGCTGCGCTGCTCGACAAGGGTCTGTTCACCATGGCGCGGTGGAGCATGCTCTACTGCAACCCACCGCTGACGATCACTGCCGAGCAAATGGGCGAGGCATTTGCCATCATCGACGAGTGCCTGGGCATCATCGACGAAGCATTCGAGGGCTGAGCGGTCAACCGCGCGGACCATTACCGCTTGAAGCCCGCCCTGAGCGGCACCATTCGATAGATGAAATAGGTCTCCAGAAGCATCTTGCGGGCCGCGATCTGCTCGTGCTGCCAGCCATGCTCGGCGGCGATCTCGAGCACCTCTTCGTGGTCCGCGATCGACGAATAGAGCACGAGTAACGATCCCCCGGGCTCGAGATGGTTGCGCGCCTCGGCAAAGAAACGGCGGGCCAGTGCCTTCCCAGGATCATTGAGCGCCCGTGACAAGAGCGTCGTCACGGGGCCCTCCATGTAGGGCGGCGTGAAGATGATCACGTCAAAACGCTCACCGGCGGTGAGGGGCTCGAACAGATCGCCCTGAAGCACCGTCACGTTGTCGACCTCGTTGCGCTCACAATTGGCGCGGGCGCAAACGACCGCCTCTGGGTTGACGTCGATGGCCACCACCCGCTGGGCCTGTTGGGCAGCAACGATCGCCTGGATCCCCGAGCCGGTCCCAACGTCGAGCACCTCGTCGGTCGGGCGCAACGCGAGATGCCGAGCCATCAACCCGCTGGTCACGAAGAACTTGGGGTTGAACACGTCAGGCGTCACGACGAAGGTGCAGCCGGCGATCGTTACCGTCTTCGGTCCATAGCGCTGAACGGCTTCGATGACCCGACAAGCTGCGCCCTGTATCAATCGTTGCAGCATCAATCGTTGCATGGGAACCGTTGGCGGGAGGCCATCACCGATCCGACGGAGCGCTGGCTTCGAGCGCCTCGATAGGCCAGCCCAGTTCGTCAAACCAGCGACCTGCCGGCTGGCGTCGCAGTAGGAAAGCTTGGTTGGCCACGCCACCGAAGAGCACCTGCTCGTTTCGACGGCCAATCTCGTCGCCAAGACGTTCGAGCTCCCGTTCCCGTTCGGCCGGCAACTCGATGCAATCGGCCGCATGAACCGTCGGAAGGAATTCGAGAACGTCGTCAATGGCCTCGTTGTGACGCTTCACGTGAGAGCGGGGCAGCATACCGACACTGGCCTTGGCTTCCATCAGTCGCTTGACCGCTTCGAAGCCAACATTGATCAAAGCCTCGCGGCTCAACCACTTGGTCTCATAGTTGATGCGATTGATGATCGACGCTCGCATCGCGCCCCGCCGGTGTTGCTCCAAGCTGCGAAAGAAGACGTGATAGCCGAACCGATCGGGGCTCTCGAAGGCAGACGAGCCAGGATCGAGAAACGGAATCATGGGACAGATCATGGGGTTGACGTTGGCACCTGCGAAGCGCGCCAAGAGGTGCTCGCAATAGTCGATCGTCTCGAACACGAGCCGGTCGGTTTGCTCAGGCATACCGACGAAGTACCAGATGTCTACCCCATGAATACCGGCGGCGAGGGCACGATCGATCCACGCCTCCATCTCGTCATTGGTGTAGACACCGCGACCGGCGAGCTTGGCCACCTGCACGTCATGGATCAAAGGTGACAAAGTGATCGTGCATCGTTGATTGGCCGCCGCCAGCCGGGCGAGCAGCTCATCCGGCGGGAGGTAAAATTGCTCGATGCTGACCGACCGCACCGCCACCTTGGCCAGTCCATCCAGAAAGGCCCCGAGCTGGCGATCTGACTGATTGTAGGCGCCCACGGTGTAGAGATGGTGCGCGCCCACGTGAGCTCGACGAGACAGGGTGCCCAGCTCGTAGCTGACCTCGTCGATCGACTTGTGAGCCCGGCCGTGGTCGCAATGATTGATGCGCCGAAAGGCCTGGTTCGACCCCCCGCACCAGGAGCAGTCGTGGGCACAGCCCGCGTTCTGGGTGGTCAAGATCTCCCGGATGGGCAACCCCTTGATAGCCGGTGCCTCCGGCTGACTGGACCAATCGATGCCACAGCCAAAAGTTCTGGGTTGATGGGAGAACCCGTTCTGCCGGATGCTGCCATCCCGGTCCTTCCACCAAAGGTTCGGGACCTCGCTGGGAGACTGACCGGCACGCAACGCTCGCAGCAGCCGGTCCATCGGCTCGTGGGTATCGTAGCCCACCATCACCATGTCGACATCCGGGGTGCCGATCAGCTCAGCCGCAAAATAGGTGGCCGAGATACCCCCGAAGATGATCGGCAGATCGGGCCGCAACCGCTTGATCCGTTGGGCGATAGCCAGGCTACCTTGGACGTGGACCATCCAGTGGAGATCGATACCTAGGAGACCCACGTCGAGGGCCTCGATGACCCGGTCGACGTCCAGGTGGGGATAGCGCAGCAGCAGCGACGCCAGGTTGAGCAGCCGCACACCATGACCCCGATCGCCCAAGAAGCGTTGGAGCGTCTTGAAGCCAACAGGAAAGTACTCGTAGAGCGGCGTGATGGGCACGTCGCCTGAGGTCCCCATGAAGGGGAGATAGAGGTCTCGACGCCCGCGAAAATCGAACACTGCTGGCGGGTGAAGCAGCAACAGGTCGGCCTCGAGCGGACTGAGCGCTTGCGTCCCAGAAGGCATGGCCGCCGCAGTCTAACCAACTTCATCCTCAACCGCACCGCGCTTGATCGAGGTGGCCAGGCGCGCTACCCCGACTATGCCATGCGTATCTTGGCTGCCCTCGAGATCAGCCTGTTGGCCGCGCTGCTCGGATGCGGCTGCAGCGACGAGTCGGGTGTGCCCGGGACCAGCACGGTCACCGTCGACATCGGGGGCAGCGGCGGTCTAGGCGATATGGGCGGCGCAGGCGGCGGCGTCAGCACGGCAGGTGCCGGCGGGACGGGTGGGGACGGCGGACAGACCGGCGGCCCCTGCCCGGCCGACATGGTGGTCGCTGGCGACAGCTGTATCGATCGTTACGAGGCCCCCAACGTCGCAGGCGCTGATCCGCTAGCCATGCAAACGGCCTACGACGGCGAGACTTGGTGCGCCGAACGGGGCAAGCGCCTGTGCAGCGACGTCGAGTGGAACAGAGCCTGCGAAGGCAATAGCGGCACAACCTACCCATACGGCGACAGCTATGTCGCCCACCGGTGCAACGACGACCAAGTGTGGATCCCACCGGATTGGGAGGTCTTGGCGACCTGGCCAGCCGAGGCGGCTCAGCAAGAAGCGGCAGCCCTATATCAGGCCGACCCGAGCGGCTTTCGCGATGAGTGCCGCTCCGAGGATGGCGTTCACGACCTCACCGGCAACGTGGCCGAATGGGTCGCCCGAACCTTGCCCAACTCAACCAACTACGATCACGTGATGAAAGGCTGCTACTGGGCAGGTTGCTTCGGCGGCACCAGTCCCAACTGCAGCTTCGTCAACCCTGCCCACCCAGGTGGTTTTCGTTCCTATGAGGCAGGCTTCCGCTGCTGCCAGGATCTGTCGGCAGAGTAATGGTCCACTGGGCCCCGTAAGGGGACCGTGGCCAGCGAGGGACACTAGGCTGGGGCACGGTACCCGACGGGTGTGCGACGGTGCGCTCGTCTCACCATCTCGGCCGGGACCGAAGGCCGGCGTCCTGTGAAAGATCGGGCCTTCAACCATTTCTGGCGTTGGCAATGGGCCATGGCACTGGACTGAGTCTAGCGCACCGGCTGCTTGGATCATGGGCGCTGGGCCATGATGAGCAGGTTGCGAGGTGAGATGGCGCGGGGACAGAAGCGCCCGACCACCACGTCATACCCCCGCTCGGCCAGCCATAGCGCGCGGTCGAGCACCACGTAGATCTCCAGCGGGCGCCGAAAGATGAGCCGCACCAAGCTCAGCCTGGCGGCCTCGCGGGCCCGCTCCCAGCCACGCGCCTCGGCACACGCCGGATCCCAACGTGGCGGCAACTGGAGCTGGTGCTCCCGCGCGACGCGCTCGACCCAATCCGCGAAGGGGGTAGTAAACCAAGCCTTGGGGATGGGCGGCAGTCGGCTGTAACAATCGCGACCGCTCGCCTCGCGCAGCAGCAGATCGAGACCCTGGCGAAAAGCCTCCTTGCGCCGTCGCCGCCGCCGCGTCCGCTCGGGTGCCGTAGTCTCTTCAGCCGTGGCCAGGCGCAGCTGCGAGGGGCTAGCGACCAGCGGGTGGGCGCGCCCGACGCTGGAGCGAAGCGGCAAAGCGTCGTGGCCCGGTTGGTGGTGGTAGCAACAGGGCGCCAGCGCCAACAGGGGGCTGTCGTGCGCCAGAAACGCGGCGATGGCAGCGTCGCCTAGGGCGCCGCAAGCGTGCAACGCCAACAGGGCGGCGGCGGGCATGAGCGCAGGCGCGGCCTCGAGGACGTCGCAAGTCACCGCCTCGCTCACCACGCCTTCGTGACCGGCGCGCTCCACGGCAACGCGGCAAAGATCAGCGCGGCGCTCCACAAAGAGCACCGGTCGTCCGGTCAGCTTGCCTAGCGCGCGGCCGAGGTGCCCTTTGCCAGCACACCAGTCGACCCAATCGTGAGCCTCCGCCGGCAGAGCTGCGCTCACGGCGCTGGCAAAGGCGAGCACCTGCCCGCGTTTGCGTCCGGGCACGCCCAAGCCCCAACGATGCAGCGCCCCATGGTGCCCGCGGTCGAGCGGCGCGGCCGGCAGCTCGGCGGTCGCACATAGCTGCCACGCTTCGCGCTGCAGGCGAGC
>JAUVCD010000152.1 GCA_030590865.1 Myxococcales bacterium
CTCGTAAGCACAAGGGACCGCTGGCCTGGATGGCCAGAAACTCGGTGGCCGCCAACCTCCTCATGGTGGCGCTCATCCTCGGGGGGCTGATCTTCGTCTCGATGATCAAGCAGGAGGTGTTCCCCGAGTTCGAGCTCGACATCGTGACGGTCACTGTGGTCTATCCAGGGGCCAGCCCCGAGGAGGTTGAACGAGCCGTCACCACCGCGGCGGAAGAGAACATCCGCGGCCTCGATGGGGTCAAGACGGTCACCTCGACCAGCGGTGAGGGTTACGCGTCCATCGTCGTCGAGCTGCTCTTGGGCGCCAACGCCGATCGGGCCCTCAACGACATCAAGGCAGCGGTCGATCGCATCACCTCGTTCCCACAAGATGTGGAGCGCCCGGTGACCACCCTCGTCGAGCTGCGGAACGACGTGGTGACGCTGGTGATCTATGGCGACACCTCGGAGAAGGTTCTGCGCGCCCTGGCCGAGACGACCCGCGATGGGCTCTTGCAGAAAGAGGGGATCAGCATCGTCGAGCTCGGTGCCGTGCGGCCCCTGGAGATTGGCGTTGAAGTTCCGCGGGAGAAGCTGAGAGCCTATGGGGTCACCCTCGCCCAGGTGGCCGCGGCGATTCGGGCTGCCAACGTCGAGCTGCCTGCCGGCGGCATCAAGACTGAACGCGGCGAGGTCTTGCTCCGCACCGCCTCGCGTCGCGACGTGGGACTCGAGTTCGAGGACATCGTCGTCCTGTCCCGGCCTGACGGCACTCAGGTGACGCTAGGCGAGATTGCCAAGATAGACGATGGCTTCCAGGAGACGGATCAAGAGGCTCAGTTCAACGGCAAGCCCGCGGCGATGGTCAAGGTCTTCCGAGTGGGTGAGCAGACGCCCATCGGTGTGTCCGAGGCGGTCCATGAGTACATCGAAGAGCATCAGAAAGCCCTGCCTCCCGGCGTCGGGTTGGCGGTGTGGAACGACCGCTAGGACATGTACCGCCAGAGCATCGATCTGCTCATGCGCAACGCCTATCTCGGCTTGGGTCTGGTGTTGCTGTGCCTCGGCCTCTTTCTGGAGATCAGGCTGGCCTTCTGGGTGACCCTCGGCATCCCGATCTCATTTCTAGGGTCCATGTTGTTTCTGCCGTCCCAGGACGTGTCGATCAACATGCTCTCCCTCTTCGCCTTCATCGTGACCTTGGGCATCGTGGTCGACGACGCCATCGTCGTGGGCGAGGCGGTGTTCAAGCGCCGGCGGGATGGTATGCCGATGGCTCAGGCGGCGATCACCGGCTTGCACGACGTGGCCATGCCGGTGATTTTCAGCGTTCTTACCACGGTGGTCGCCTTCAGCCCCTTGCTCTTCGTGCCCGGAACGATGGGTAAGTTCTTCAGGGTCATTCCGACGGTGGTCATCACCGTCTTGATGGTCTCGCTGATCGAGAGTCTCCTCATCTTGCCCGCCCATTTGTCTCACAAGAATCCCATCGCGACCTTCGTCGGACGCGGTCTGCGTGCGGTTCTCGGAGAGCGGCTCGGCCCCCTGGGCTGGGTGCACCGCAAGCAGACTGGCTTCAGCGAACGCTTCGAAGGGTTCATTATGAATCGCTTCGTGCCGCTGCTACGAGCGGTCTTGCGGGCCCGCTACGTGGCCCTTGCCGCCGCTTTTGCGCTGTTGGTCGCCACTTTCGGCTACTTGGCGAGTGGGCGCATGGAGTTCACCTTCATGCCCAAGATCGAAACCGACGTGGTCTTCGCCCAGCTTCGCATGCCCTATGGGACGCCGGTGGCGACCTCACAGCGGCACCTCACCGTAATGATCGATGCCGCCAAAGACGTGATGGCTGACTCTGGCGGTGAGGAACAGAACACCCAGGGCATCTTCTCCCAGGTCGGCGCCGCCAACTTTGGCGGCATGGGTCACCGGGGGGCCATGGGTACCACAGGTGGGCACGTCGCCGAGGTGGCGGTCTTCATGAAGCCGGTCGACGAAAGGCAGCTGACGGCCGCCGAGTTCACCGAGCGCTGGCGCAAGAAGATCGGCGACATCCCAGGGGCTGACAGTCTCAAGTTCACTTTCACCACTGGTGCCTCCCGGGGCGCGCCGATCAGCATCCAGCTCACCCACAGCGACGTGCCCACCCTGGAGAAAGCCGGCGCCGAGTTGGCTGACAAGCTGCGGGCCTACGCCGGTGTGAAGGATGTGGACGACGGCGTGGCGTTGGGCAAGCAGCAGCTCGATTTCGAGCTCACCGCCGAGGCTCGCTCTCTCGGCATCACCGAGATCGAGCTGGCCCGCCAGGTGCGCAGCTCGTTCTTTGGTGCCGAGGCTGCGCGGCAGCAGCGGGGACGGGACGAGATCCGGGTCTACGTGCGGCTGCCCGAAGCGGAGCGCACCAGTATGTACGACCTCGAGGAGCTGTTGATTCGCACCCCAGCGGGGGGCGAGATCCCTTTGGCCATGGCCGCCAAGGTCACCTCGGGGCGAGCTTATACTTCCATCAAGCGAGAGGACGGGCGGCGAGTCATCACCGTCGAAGGGGACGTCGAGAAGGGCAAGGCCAACGCTAACAAAGTGATGGCCGAGTTGCTCAAGGAGGCGATTCCTGACCTGATGAAGAAGTACTCCGGCCTGAGCTACCATCTCTCAGGTCAACAGAAGCATCAGGCCGAGGCCCTCGGCGCGCTCTTTGATGGCTTCAAGCTGGCCTTGGTGATCATGTTCGCCCTGATGGCGATTCCCTTCCGGAGCTACGTCCAGCCGATCATCATCATGTTCGCCATCCCCTTCGGCATCGTGGGCGCCGTGGGGGGCCACTTGTTGATGGGCTACGACCTGAGCATCCTCAGCGCGATGGGGTTGGTGGCGCTGAGCGGGGTCGTGGTCAACGACTCGCTGGTGCTGATCAACGCGGTGAATCTGTTCCGCGCTCAAGGCATGAGCCCCTTCGACGCGGTCGTTGCCGGCGCGGCGCGCCGCTTCCGACCGATCCTGCTCACCTCGTTGACCACCTTCCTGGGCCTGTCACCCATGATCTTCGAGACCTCGGTGCAGGCTCGCTTCTTGATCCCGATGGCGCTCAGCCTGGGCTACGGCGTGCTGTTTGCCACCTTCATCATCTTGCTGGTCGTGCCCTCCCTCTACCTGGTCCTCGATGACCTCGGGTGGCTGGCGCGGCGCATCTTCGGTCGGCCCAGCGACGAGGATTCCGCGCCGACTGGCATCGATGGCCTTCCCGCCCGGTGACGAATAGGGCAACAAGGACGACAAGGAGAAACGAGATGTCTGGACCCCATCCCACCATCAGCGCCTGGCAGCGTGAGGAGCGCGAGGGCTACTTCGAGGCCGAGCTTCACGACTGGAAGCTGCGGGTCAACTGGTCGGCCCGAAGTAAGGACTCGATCGGCGGATTCAGCTGGGAGGCCAAGCGGGAGGGGAACAAGACGCTCGAGTCAGACCGTCTCTTCGAAGAGCCCGAGCTGGCTATGGCAGACGCCGAGCACGCCGCCAAGCTCGATGCCGAGAAGCGTACCGCCGAGGTGGCCAAGCCCAAAGACGGCGACGACGACGACTGATCGCCGCGCTGGGCTTTGGTGATCAGCCTCGAGAGCCGCGCTTCTTTCGCCGGCCGCGACGCTTCGGGGCGGAGGAGCCCGGCGGCTCGCTGGCGCGGCGCCTGTCGGGGTCCCGTGCTCCGCTGATCTCTTTCAGACGCCGTGCGAGCGAATCGCGCTCGGCGGTGATCGCCTCCACCTCCGCCCGTAGCCTTCGTCGGGTGTCCACCATGCCGCTGACGGCCTCTTGGGTGGTGGCCAGCTGCGACTTGGTGGTTTGCAGCGCGGCCTTGGCGCCGTCTCGCTCATCCTCCACCTCGGCCAAGTCGGCGTGTTGATCGCCGCCGGTCTCGGCGAGCTTTTCGGCCAGCTTGCGTGCTTGGCGCTCGGCGGCCTCGCGCGTTGCGGTCAAAGTGGCGCGCTCGGCTTCGCTGATGTCCTGAACTTCCTGCAGCGCTGAGCTGAGCTGCGTGGCCCGATCGGCAAGAGCGTCGCGCTCGTCGGCGAGCTCTCGTGCCACCGTCTCTTCTTCAGTCGCCAACTTGGTGGCTGCCTCGAGCTCGCTCCGGGTCTCGTCGCGCTCACTGGTCGCCTGGGCCTCGGCCTCCTCGAGATCGCCGATCGCGTCGCCCAGCTCATCCATGCCGTTGGCGAGCAAATCCCGCTCGCCCGTCACTTCGGTCAGTTGCGCTTCGAGGGCGTCACACTTCGCCTGAAGCTGCTCGGCGCGGACGTCCTTTTCGGCCTCTTGCGCTCGCGCCTCGTCGCGCTCGCTGGCCGCCGCTGCAATGGCGTCGTTGCGCTCGCTAGCTGCCGTTGCGATGGCCTCGTCGCGCTCTTGCTCCAGGTCGCAGAGGGTCGCGCCCAGCTCGTCGATGCTTGCGGTGAGCCTCTCCCGTTCGCTGGCCGAGGCGTCAAGCTCGCTCTGCAGCGCGGCGCGCGTCTCCTCGGCCTGCCGGGCGGTCGCCTCGATCTCCGCTCGTGCCTCGTCCCCTTCGCGGCGCACGCCGGAGAGCGATTGTTCCGCCTGCCGGGCGGCCGCCTCGATCTCCGCGCGGGCCTCGTCCCGTTCGCGGAGCGCGTCGGAGAGCGATTGCTTCGCCTGGGCTGCTAGACTCTCGCTATTGCCCGCCTCGTCGAGTTTCTCCGTTAGCTGCTCGCGGACATCGTTCAGATCGTTCTGAGCGCGGTCGCGCTCGTCCCGCAGGCGTTCGACCTTGCGCTCCTGGTCCGTCGCGAGCTTCTTGGCGGAGGTAAGCTGCTCCCCCGTTTCCTCACGCTCCCGTCGGGCGGCGGCGAGCGCTGCTTCGTCATCGTCGATGACGGTCTCATGCGTCCTATCGAGCTCTTCGAGCTCGGCGACTCTGAGTCCGAGCGTGTCACGCTCCGATTCCAGCGCGCGAACGACCTTCTCCTGGTCAGCTGTCTCGGCCGTTGCCACGGCAAGGTGCTCGCGAAGCTCGTCCCGGTCGCTTTGCGCTTGCTCCAAAGCCGCTTCTCGTTGCTCGCGATCCTCTTGTTGTGCGGCATCGAGCCCACCGATGGTGGCCCTGAGCTCGTCCATGCTCAGCGCCAGCTCGTCCCGTTCGCTCTCCAGGCGCTTCACTTGCCCTTGCAGCTCGTCCCGTTCGGCTTGCAGGTCTTCGCCAGCTCTGGCGTCCTCGGCACGCAGTTTCCTTGCCCCCTCCAGCTCGGCGCCCAGGGCCTCGGTCTCCTTTTGTGTATCCGCCAAGCTTTGGGTCGCCTCTTTGAGCTCGGCGCTCTGCCGCTCGACCTGCCGCTCGACCTGCCGCTCGCCCTCGGCGCGCTGAGCCTCGACGGCGGCCGCTAGCTCACGGGCACGCTCTGTTTCGGCCTCGAGCTCACGCTGCGTCTCCTGGGTCTGGGCGCGGGCCTCGTCGCGGGCCTGGGTGAGCTCGTCGGCGCTCTGGGCGAGCGCGTCTCGTTGAGCGGCGCGCTTGTCCGCCTCGGTGCGGAGGTCGGTGAGGCGCTGTTCTTTTCGCTCGGCCTTCGCCTCGAGCTTGGCGAGCTGGCTGCCGAGCTGGCGCTGCTCATCCATCGCGGCGTCGCGTTCCTGCTTGACCTGCGCCAGGTCAACCCGGACTTCATCCACAGCGCTCCGAAGCTCGCTGGCCTCAGCGGTGGTGCGCTGCGCCGCCTTCGTCTGGTCGTCTAGCTCAGCGGCCAGCCGAGTGATCTCACTGCGGGCCTCGGTGAGCTCGCCGGTCACCTCGTCGAGCTGCTTGCACCGCTCGTCGACCTCGCTGGTCTTGGAGCGGAGCTGTTGCTCGACGCCGTCGCGGGTCAGCGCCGCCGCTGCCAGCTCTTGCTCATGATCGCTGACCAGATCGGCGGCCTTCCAGTCCGCTCCGCTCAGCCGCTTGGCCTTGCTGAGCGCGGCATCCCGTTCCGCCCGCAAGCGCTTGAGCTCGTCCCGCACTTGGTCCAGCGCCTTGGCGGCCCCGCTCAGCCGCTTGGCCTTGCCGCGCGCCGTGTCGCGCTCGCTTCGCAACTGGTCGACCGCAGCATGGGCTTCGGCAAGCGTCCGGCCGTCCTCCTGTCTCGCAGCCTGGAGCTTACGCAGGCTCGTCGTGGTGACGATCTGCAGCTTGGCGAGCTTCTCGAATTCGAGGCGGTCCTGCTCTTGCTCTGCGGTGAGGACCGCGAGCCTTCGCTTCAGCGCGACGACCGCCTTCGCACCCGACCCGCTGTCGGCAGCGCTGGCCTCTTTCTTCGGTGCCTTGACCAAGGCCGAAGGCTAGCACGACGGGGGCGAGTCATGTCGCAATCGGTGGCTGACCGGCTGCTGCCGCCCCTTTGCGCCAGCCTGAGCCAGGTGGTCGAGCGCAGCGAGCAGATCGGCGAGCAGATCCTCAGGGGCCTCCAGCCCCACCGACAGGCGGATCAACCCCTCGGAGATGCCATGGGCTTGGCGCTCCTCCGGGGTGTAGGTGGAGTGGGTCATGCTGGCCGGGTGCTGGATGAGCGTCTCGGCATCGCCGAGGCTCACCGCTCGCGCGATGAGCTTCAGCCTGTTCATCGTTGCGATCCCCGCGTCCAGGCCACCCTCCAACTCGAAGGCGATCATGCCGCCGAAGCGCGCCATCTGTCGCTGCGCTAGCGCGTACTGGGGAAAGCTCTCGAGCCCTGGGTAGTGCACGGCGGTCACCGCTGGGTGCGACTCGAGGGCGCGGGCCACGGTCAGGGCGCTGTCGCTGTGGCGGGCCATGCGCAGCTCTAGTGTCTTGAGGCCTCGCAAGATGAGATGGGCGTTGAGCGGTGCCATTACCGCGCCGGTCATATCTTTGAGGCCCACCATGCGGATCGCCTCGATGTCCTCTGCTCCCCCGGCGACCAGCCCGGCGATCAAATCGCCGTGGCCGCCGAGGTACTTGGTCGCTGAGTGGACCACCAGATCGGCCCCTAGCTCGAGGGGGCGGGTAAGAAATGGGGTGGCGTAGGTGCTGTCGACCACCACCTTGGCGCCCTGTCGCTTGGCGATCATCGAGATGGCCTCGATGTCGACGAGCCGCATGTTGGGGTTGGCTGGGGTCTCCAGGTAGACGGCCCGCGTCTTAGGGCCGAGTGCTGCCTCGAGGTTGCGCGGATCGCTCAGATCCACGAAGCGAACCTTGATGCCGAAGCGCGACAGTCCGTGACGCAGAAACGCAAAGGTGCAGCCGTAGAGCGTCTCGTGAGCGATGAGCTCGTCCCCTGCGCTCAGCAACGTCCACATCACCGACGTGATGGCGCCGATGCCCGATGCAGTGCCCAGCGCCGCTTCAGCGCCCTCGAGCGACGCAAACCGTCGCTCGAGCAAGTCGACCGTCGGGTTGGAGATCCGCGAGTACAGGTAGCCCGGCTGTTTGCCGGCGAAGATATCTCCGCCCTGTTCGGCTGACTCGAAGGCGAAGGTCGAGGTCAGATGCAGCGGAGGCGTCAGCGCTCCCTGGGCCATGGCCGGCTCATAGCCATGGTGGATCGCGCGGGTCGACATGGCGGGCGTTCGGCGGTGGGCTTGGTCGGTGCGCATCGTGGTTCCTCCTTCGGTGGCCTTCAAGAAGCAGGATAGCCAAGGAGGAGGGGATGGTTATGGCGTAGTTGCTTGCCATTTGCTTAGACATTGGCATTTTATGCTACAACAAGGCGCGTTTATGGATGAAATTGACAGGAAGATCGTCCGCACGTTGCAGCTCGAAGGTCGCATCACCAATCAGGAGCTGGCGAGCCGTGTGGGCTTGTCCCCATCCCCCTGCCTGCGCCGGCTTCGGAGCCTGGAGCGCAGCGGCGTGATCGAGGGCTATGCTGCGCGAGTCAACCAGCGCTCCTACGGCTTGCCGCTCAACATCTTCGTGCGCATCAAGCTCGCGCGACACGACGAGGACACCGTTCGCCGTTTCGAAGATAGTGTCGGTGCCACCGAGCAGATCCTCGAGTGCTACCTAATCACCGGTGGCAGCGACTACCTGCTCCATGTGGCGAGCGAGAGCTTGGAGGCCTACGAGCGCTTCATGCGCGATAAGCTGCGACGCATCCCGGACATCGGCGCCATCGAGACCAGCTTTGCCATCAAGCAGGTCAAGCAGCGTCGCAGCTTTCCCGAGGTGAGCCCGAGCTGACGAGCCATTCCGAACAACGATCATGGCGGACAAGCAACAGCAGAGGGAGGTGAGAATCAAGCGGCGGCAGATGGTCGTCATCGCGCTAGTGGCCGCAGGGCTAGTGATCGGAGGCTTGCACTGGTGGCAGCGCAATGCCGAACAGCAGGGGCGCCTGGTTCGTCAGCGCGCTGCAGCCCTGGCCTGGGCCAACTTGCAGCACTGTGTCTTCGGTGCGCCGCTCGGCACCATCGCCAGCCTGCCGCGCCGCGTTCGACTGATCGAGCTGGCCGGGGGGCGCTCAGGGGATACCGACAGCTGGCCGACTCGTTGTACCGTCCACGGCATCGAGCTTCATGACGCCCTGGACGACCGCGGTCCTGCTGGTGCGCTGAAGGCTCAGCTAGGCGAGCGGCTCGGCGGTGAGAAGCAATGGGTCATCGATGAGCCGGCGGCCCAGCTCGAGGGCCTGGCCGCGCTGGCCAAGCAAGCGGGGCTGCCGCCAGTGGCCGCCACCGTGACGGGACCTCCACTGCTGGACCGTGAGCTGTTGCAGAAGGAACGAATCGTGCCGCTTTCGCCTTGGAACGCCACCCTCGTCGACAGCGACCAGTTGGAAGACGGCACCGTCCGGCTGCTGTTTGGGAGTCCGGCTCGAGGACTGCAGCTCTGTGAGCTCCGGCCCGACGACGGCGGTGCTGATTGTGGCACGGTGCCAGTCCAAGGGGCGTCCGCTGGGGTCAAGCTGCAGCCTGGCGGCACGCTCGCTGTCCTGTCCCGTCCAGCTGCCGGGGCACAGGGGCGCAGCACCTACCGGGCTGATACCGGCGCCGAGGTCACGCTCCACGGAGGGCTGTACCGTGGCATGGCACTCATCGAGATCGGTGACCACGAGTTCGAGCTGGCCGAGGTTCAGGATGGCCAGGCCAAGAGAGAGGCCAAGCTGAAGCTGCCGATGAACAGCTCGACGCCGTGGCTGATGGCAGATCACCTTGCCTGGTTGGAGCCTTCGGGCGGCTTGGGCCACCGGCTCCAGCTTCGCAAGCTCACCGCTGATGGCGAGCTGTTGGGAGACAAACAAGCCGTGGCGGCGGTGCCGGCGAGCCGCGAGCCCTCCCAAGTGTGTCACAGCGGCACGGCGGCCGTGGCGCTCTTCGGAACCGCCCAAAGACCCACGGCGCTGGTCTTCTACGACGGCCAGAGCTGGTCGTCTTCAGTTGCGGTGGGCGCAGCGCTGGTGCCGGTTGGAGCGGGCAGCACCACCGGTTCCGTTCCGCCAGCCACCGCTGGGAAGGGCGACGCCAGGCTCGACGTCCCGGTGCAGCGCCGCCATCAGGAGGCTTCCGAGTTTGGCATCATCGGCCTGTTGGGCTCGGCTGAGCCTGCCCCCGATGCTTCTGCCTCTCCTTGGGGCAAGGTGCCCAGCAAGACCAGCGGACTTTGGGGCAAGCCGAAGGATCGTCCCTCGACCGGCCGCCGAGCGCGGGCACTGAAGTCGGGCCGTTCGCGACCAGGCCTACCGACCCATTCCTTCACTTGTGGTGAGGGAACGGCGGCGCTGACCTGGCGAGAGCCCCGGCCGGGTCGTGATCACATCCACCAGCTTCACTGCACGCCTACGGGCTGCCGCCGGAGTGAGGCCACCATCTTGGGGCTGGGCGTGAAAGTGTGGTGGCTCGCCACTGCGCTTGGCTCGCGGACCTTATTGGTGTGGCGTGCCCGGGGCGGCGAGCTGCGGATGCGTCTGGCGCCGCTCGCTGAATTGGCCAAGACCGAGGATGCGCTCATCATGGATTCGGCGGACCACGGCGGTCCGGCGACAGTCGATCTGGCAGCCTTTGTGGGCCGCTCGGCAGTCGTGTTTTTGTTCCGTGATGTGGGCTACCAGGGGCTACGCATCAACGGTGAGGGCGAGGTCGCGTCGCTACTCTGATCGGGGCCAACCCTCAGGCTTGTCCACCCTCAGGCTTGCCCACCCCAAGCGGCGGCTCAGGACGGAACGTCCAGCAGATCGACGTTCGAGTCGAGCGCCACCAGCAGAGCCTGTTGGGTGCCCGTCCCGGGGTGCTCTCCCTCGCCCAAAGGTCTGGCCAGCATGACGCCCGGTAGCCCTTCGACGGGCTGCAGGGCCACTCGCACTGCCTGGTGCTTGGCGAGCTTTGTCGGTATCCCCGCTGTCTCCGTTGGCGCGGCTCCGTCGCCAGCGGCGCCCTGTTGGGCGAGCCGCTGCTGGAGCTGGAGGGCGAGCTCTTCGGCCCTGATCGGCTTCTGCAGGGTGGGCTGGTCGTCTATGTTCGGAGTCGGCGGGGTCGCTGCAGCGGCAGCTGCCGGTGCGCTTGGTTTGGCTGACGGCGACGCAGCTGCGGCTGCCGGTGCGCTTTGGGCTGGCGGCGGCGTGGCTGCCCCTGCGGGCGCGCTGCGTTTGGGCGGTGGCGGTCGTTTCGCGGCCCCGGCGTCGGCCGGTGCCGCCGACCCTGACTTAGCGGAGGCAGGGGTGGCAGGAGGCGCCGAGGCAGGCTTCTTCGTGGCTGGCGTTGAGGCCGCCGCGGCTGCTGCCGCCACGCCTGACAGATCGAGGTAGCTCCGCAGCTCGGCCCGTGACCGCGCGAGTCCGACGGACCGAATATCCTCTCCTTCGTCCGAGGCGCTGTCCGCAGCACGCTTCAGCCAGCGCAGCGACTCGCCTTTCTCGCCTTGATCCCACATGGCCCCGGCCGTCTCGAGTGCCCACCGGACATCGTCCGAGTCGCCTTTCTCGATGCTAGGGAAGTCGGGGTCCTTGTTACTCATGGCTCTGTTTAGGGTCAGCTGGAGTGCGGGGTCAAACGGCCCTGGTCGGCGCAGCACGGTAGGGCAATCAGCTGTCTCAGGAATGGCCACTCCGCTGAGAATTGTGCAATGATGCGCCTCGTTCCTGAAGTGGGACTGTTGTGCCAGTCCGCGGATCGCTCGCAGAGAGACCAGAAGTGTGCCGAGACTCTCGCATTCCTGAGGGGAACCTCATCGAGAATCGCCTCCGCGGCTGACCAAACAACGAACGAAATAGAAGGGTCGAAAGAATGAAGCTCGAATTTGCTGCTATCGCATTTGTTGGTCTCTGTGTCCTCGCTGGCTGTGGGAAAGACGCCAAGCCGCTTGTCGATGCGGCGGAGAAGTATGAGAAAGACACTTGTGCATGCAAGGACATGGCGTGCACGGCCAAGACCTTCGCGGATTACATGGAAGCGGTCAAGAAGCTCACGGACGAGAAGCTGGTCCCCAGTGAGGATCAAGCGAAGAAGATCACGGATGCTAGCGAAAATGTGGCGAAGTGCATCACCGAAATGACCGCCAAGATGACGAAGGATGCCGCTGGTGGCGCCATGAAGAAAGCCGCCGACAAGTAGCCAATCGTCTGATTGGGTTCAGTTGCGCAGCGGCGCCACCAGAGGGTGTGCGCCGCTGTTGCTTTTTTGTGCTGCTGATCCCGCCGGGCAGCGTCGCGTCTGTCTGAAGGGCTACCGAGGCTGAGCGCGGCATCAGGGCGCCGCAGATCCGACTCGTCCGACCAGCGCGGTCAGACGGACAGGGCTAGTCGCGTTTCGGCCGGATGCTCTTGAAGGCGCCCTTCGGCAGAATTTGGGCCGCAAAGGTCTGACAGACGATCTGGCCGCCTCGAATGATGAAGGTGTCGGTCCCCATCAAGATGTTGAAGTTCTCCGACTCGCCGCGCCAGACCGTATAGGCCACCTCACCGACGATTTCTTGGCTCAGTAGCTCGTGCTCCGACCCAGGGGGCAACATGTCGTTCAGGATCTTGTCGAAGAGCTGACGGATCTCGGACAACCCACGGAGGGGGCCGTCCGGCGTGATCACGACTGAGTCGTTGGCGTAGTCGCTCATGACGGCGTCTAGATCGCCGCTCTCGAGGCTTTCCTGGTGGTGCGCAAGCGTCTCTTCCGTGGACATATTGGTCTCCCCTCCGAGCCTGGTTGGGGCGAAGTATAGCTGCAACCTTGGTGCTGCACACCTAGCGCAGCCGGAGCAACTCGACGGCTGCGCCCAGGCCTGCTCGAGTGGTCATGGCGGTGAATTGGTAATCGAGGGTCGCCGGGGCGTCCGGCGTGGTCTGGCAATGGTGGTGGGGGTTGCGAAAGCTGCCCGTGTCGGTGAGTAGCAGGGCAGGGAAGCCGGCATCCCAGAAGCTCGCGTGATCCGAGCGGGGGAGCCCTTGCTGCTTGACCTTCTGCCGCTCAGTGAGTGACAGGACGTAGACGGGCAGCCCCAGGGCCTGCCCATGACGCACCACTGCGGCGGCGACTGGCTCGGTCGCCGTCTCGGCGACCACGGTGAGGAAGTTGGCTCGATAGTCACTCTCGAGCAAGGCCAGCGCCAGATCAGGAAAGGCCTCTTCGAAGCGGTCGGGGACTCGCTGCGAGTTAGGTTCGGAGCTTGCGTAGCCCAGCGCCTCGTAGGAGAACATTCCCACGATGCGGTCGTCTCGTGCTCGCGCCTCCCGGGCGTATGCTGCCGAGCCGACTTGCCCTCGCTCTCCCTCGTCCCAGCAGGCGATCAGCAGCGAGCGATCGAACCGCGCCGTGACCAAGACCCGCGCTGTCTCGAGCAGTGCCGCCAACCCGCTGGCGTTGTCATCTGCCCCTGGGCAGCCTGGCAGATGATCGTAGTGGGCCGAGAGGATCACTTGCTGCTGTGGCTTGCTGAAGCCCGGCTTGGTGCCGATGACGTTGGTACCCGTGCCGTAGGGGTGCAGCGAGACGGCGTAGCCGAGCGCCGACAGTCGTTCTGCGCAGCGGGTGCGCGCCGCCAGATGATGCGTGTTCGATGGCGGGCCAGGCTTGGCGATCGCCCGCACGTCCTGTTCGATTCGATCGCCATCGACGCACTGCATGAGCGTCTCGGCCGAATAGGGACCACAGCGCTCCCCACCGTCTAGGTTGGGAACTTCAGCACCTGCGGTAGGGCGATCGGGTGGACCTCCCTCTGGACGCATGGTGAAGCCTTGCCCGCAACGGGCCGTCCCTAGCAGGAGGCAGGCACCGAGCGCCAACCTCTGCCAAGTCGAGCCGCTACACCTCATCGGTCAACTATAGCGCTCCGGCCCCCAAAGTGGCTTGCTTCGCCTTGGCCACTAGCGATGCAGGGCATGAATCGACCGACGAAACTGCGTGGCTTCTTCGTCGAACCCGTGAGCCTCAGCGAGCTTGATCAGGCGCTCGTACCGGACGGCGAGCGATGTCTGGGTGGCCCAGCTGATTTTGGCCACGCACTCGGGACAGAGCCACACCGGACGGCGGTCCGATTCTTCGCGGTTGTTAGAGCCGCACATGACGCACTCGTAGGCCGTGCAGTGGCGCATCGAAAACATGTGGCCCGTCTCGTGGACCGCCGTCTTGATCGTCCTGAGCAGCGCCAGGCGGAAGCTCTCCTCGCTCTGGTCAGGATCGCCATTTCGGTAAATCGACCAGACCCCTACCCGAGCGCGGAGCGATGCCTGGCCGAACACGAAGTTCCAACCCTTGCCAGGCCACAAGTCGATGGCGGTGAAGGAGATGTAGGCGGCGGCGTCGTCGGGCAAGCGGGGTTTGAGCACGCCATCGAGGATGTAGGTGGAGAGGATCTGCTCGACCCCCCAGCTCGGGTGGGTTCGGCGAGCATGGTTGGGGATCACCGATAGCGGAAGATCGCTCTTGGTTTCCACGGGCAGGCCGAAGAAGGCCTCCATGGTCTGGCTCGTGAGTGCAACCAGTTTGCGTTGCGTGTCCGTGAGCGGACCGAGCGGCTGGATGGCGAGCTTGTGGCGCTTGCCCTTGCCTGGTTCCAGGTCTGGGGTCACCGGATTCTCAGTCAGATATTCGGCAAAGGTCTGCCCCGGCTCGGCGTGCTCGCTGAGCCAGTCGCCAGGACCGGGCTTGTGGATCTGCTCGTGCAGCGGCGCGAGCTTGGTCATGGCCGCCTTCAGCTCTTGCACGGTGATGGACTCGCGGGCCCCTTCACGACCCACAACCGACGGCGCGGCCGTTGCGGGACCCGCGGGTGTCCGCACCGGGGGTGGCCCGTCAAAAGGCTGACCCTGGCAACGGCAGCCGCAGGCACAAAGGGTGCTCGACAGCCCGACCGCCAGAGCGGCTTTCTTCAGCCAAGGGTGGTTCCACATGATTCGAGCGAGGCGTTTTGCGGCCGTGCATCGCGCCCTGGTCGAAGTATAGTTCGCCCCATGGCCAACAGCACTGGCACCGCCACTGGCACGTCTATTGGCACCTACACTGGCTCGTTCCCATCCCTGGTGATCCGGACCGACGAGCTCGTGGCTCAGGGGGCCTATGCTGAGGCTCAGGCCGAGTTTCTCAGTCCCGATCCGGCCACCGTTGCCGCTCTAGGCCAGCTGCTGGAGAAACACCGGGTGGGGGTGGTGGCCCACTTCTACATGGATCCAGAGCTTCAGGGCGTGCTCACCGCCTGCGACTGGCCCCATATCCACATCTCCGACTCATTGATGATGGCCGATGCAGGCATTCGCATGGTCGAGGCGGGCATGCAGCAGGTCGTGGTGTTGGGGGTCGACTTCATGAGTGAGAACGTGCGCGCCCTGCTCGACGCTGCGGGGCACGAGGCACCCCCGGTCTATCGGGTGGCGGCCGAGCCCATCGGCTGCTCGCTAGCCGAAGCGGCTCAAGCTGCGGCTTATGGAGCGTTTCTCACCGAGGCCGCTCAGTCGTCGCCAGCTCTGCACGTGATCTACATCAACACCAGTCTGGTCACCAAGGCGCGGGCCCACCACCTAGTGCCCACCATCACCTGCACCTCGTCCAATGTCGTCAAGACGGTGCTGCAGGCCTTCGCCCAGGTTCCTGATCTGTCGGTCTGGTATGGCCCGGATACCTACATGGGCAACAACCTGCGGGTGCTATTTGCGGGGTTGAGCGAGCTGGACGATGGGGCCATCGCAGCCCTGCACCCAGCCCACAATCGACAAACCATCGCCGCCCTGCAGGACCGCTTCCATTACTTCCAGCAAGGGGTCTGCATCGTCCATCACATGTTCGGCCGCGAGGTCGTCGAGGTGGTGCGGCGCGACTATGGGGACGTGTTCATCACCGCCCATCTGGAGGTGCCTGGCGAGATGTTCGAGCTCGCCCTGGCCGCCCAGCGTCGCGGCGCCGGCGTGATTGGATCGACCGCCAACATCCTGGGCTTCATCAGCGATAAGGTCAGCGAACGGATCGCCGCGGGCGAGCGCGGCAGGTTACGTTTCATCTTGGGCACCGAGGCCGGCATGATCACCGCCATCGTGCGCAAGGTGCAGCTGCTCTTGCGTCAGCAAGGCAGTGATGGGCTCGAGGCTGAGATCATCTTCCCCGTCGCGAGCGAAGCGATTGCCCAGACCGATGACCGCGAGCTGCCCATCGTGCTTGGGGTCGTCGGCGGCGAGGGGTGCACCACCGCCGGTGGCTGCGCCACCTGTCCCTACATGAAGATGAACTCACTCGATGCCTTGATGGACTTGCTAGGCAAGCTCGGCGACGAGCCGCGTGACGACCTGAGCCCC
>JAUVCD010001101.1 GCA_030590865.1 Myxococcales bacterium
GCTGTTGCACTTTGCTCATCTGCTCCGCCTCTCGATAGCGGATACCACGTCGCGGAGAAAGGCGTTGTGCCTACCGCAAACCCCATCCAGTTTGGAATCATTGCGGTTTCCGGACCGGCCAGGAACACTGTCATGCCATGCTCCGAGTCCTCGCCCCCATCATCCACGGCATGCTGTCGCTGGTCCGAAGCCGCAGCAATCTAGCTCTCGAGGTCATCGCCCTCCGGCACCGGCTCGCCGTCCTACACAAACAGCACGGCCAGCGACCACGATTGGGCCTCTTCGACCGGCTCCTGTGGGCGTGGCTTCATCGCATTTGGCCAAGCTGGCGAACCGTGCTCGTCATCGTCAAGCCTGAGACCGTTGTTCGCTGGCACCGCCAGGGCTTCAAGCTCTATTGGCGTTGGAAGAGTCGCAGCCGCGGGCCGGGCAGGCCCAAGGTTGACCCCGAGGTGCGCGCGTTGATTCGCCGCATGTCGAGCGCTAACCCGCTCTGGGGAGCGCCCAGGATTCACGGCGAGCTCCTCAAACTCGGCATCGACGTCGGGCAGACGACGGTTGCCAGCTACATGGTCAAACGCCGCAACCCGCCCTCCCAAACCTGGCGGACGTTCCTTGACAACCACGCTGCCGACATCGCGGCCTTGGACTTCTTCACGGTGCCGACCGCCGCGTTCGATGTGCTGTTCGTCCTCGTCGTCATCATTCACGCCCGACGAACTGTCGTTCATTTCAACGTCACGATGAATCCGACGGCGCAGTGGACGGCCCAGCAGGTCGTCGAGGCCTTCCCGTGGGAAACAGCACCGCGCTTTTTGCTGCGAGATCGAGATTGCATCTATGGCCTCGATTTCACGAGCCGAGTGGCCGGCATGGGCATCGAGGAGGTCGTCACCGCGCCGCGGTCGCCATGGCAGAATCCCTTCGTCGAGCGCCTCATCGGCTCCATCAGGCGAGAGTGCCTCGACCATGTCATCGTGGTTAACGAGCGGCATGTTCGCCGCGTTCTCACGCGGTACTTTGAATACTACGGCCAGTCCCGAACCCACCTATCTCTGGGCAAGGACACTCCCGAGCACCGAGAGGTTGAGCCGCCCGAACTTGGCGAGGTGATCGCGCTGCCACAGGTCGGCGGCCTTCATCACAGGTACACGCGTCGCCGACCGACTTCGTCCCGCCGCGCCGCCTGAGCGCGGGCGCCCTGCCCTTCTGTCGTTGTTAGCGACACTCGCGGTCGCACGCTGAGCTGCATTTTGGGCGTCCGAACACGACGATATCGGTCCGCGGTCAACGCCACCGGCCATGGGCGGCTCCGAGGCTTGCCCTTCAGAGGGCGCTGGGGTGTGCTCAGCTCGGGGATGCGATGAGCGGATGCAGATTTCGGTAGGGACACCCTAAGAACTGCCTATGGGGCCTCGCTGAGGTTCTTGCGCCCGTAGCCGATCATCTGCTCGATCAAGGCGCGACTGCGCTTCTTCCAGTTTTTCCCCTTCACCAGGCGGATACCGGAAGACTTCTTCAGCACCTCCAGGTTCACGCAAGCGAGAGCGTGGGTCACACCGCCCTTGCGGTAGCTGTCCGCGATGGTGACCCCGGCGAGGGTGACGTCGGTGGAGGTCTCGAGCCCACCACCGGCGCTCCTATTCAGGGTCACCGTGAAAGCCT
>JAUVCD010000966.1 GCA_030590865.1 Myxococcales bacterium
GTGATCAGACAGCGACGCCAGCGGCTCGGAGAGGGGGGAGGGCTCTGAATCTGATGGGCGCGGGGTCGGCCGCTCTGGCTGGATCTTGGGCGGAGGAGCGGGAGCTGGCGGCGGATGGGAAGGGCCTCGGTCTCTTGGTCCTTTCCCGGGCAGAGGCAAATCCACTGCGGTGAGCGGCTCGTCGTCATCGATGATGCTCTCCATCGTCTTGGGAGCGTCGATGGTGATCTTGGCCCTTCGAGGGCGGCCAGCCGCTGCGCTTGGCTCAACAGCAACCTCGTGCACCCAGGGCAGCTCGTCATCGGGAACCAGGGGCGGCTCTCCTGGCTCGGTGTCGGTAACCAGCGGCAACGGCTGGGTGAACTCGCCTGGATCGAGATCCGGTGGCGGCAGAGTGGTCTCGACCGAGGTGTCGGTGGTTTCCTCCGTGTCGGGCGTCGAGCGTGGATAGCGCGGGCGCTCCACGGTGGTCACCGACGACGCCGGGATGTCTTCCAGGTCGACGGGGCGGCGATGGGACGGCTGCGCCGCCGCCGGCGGCTTGTCCGGTAGAGCATCAACGGTGGTCTGACCCAGGGGATCGTTAGGTGGACCATCGTCCTCGTCCGCTAGCAACGGCTCGTCAGCAGCGATGGTCGGATCGGACAGGTTGAGCAGTACCGGAGCAGGCCGTGGTGCCGTTGGCTCGTCCAGAGCCGGTGCCGCTTGGTAGGCCTGAAGCCAGTCAACCGAGCGGCCGCCAATACGCAACCCCCCAGCGACCAGGACATTGGTGAGCGCCTTCTCAGAGTCGACGGGAATAGTCCCACGCCAGGTCACCGAGCAGGTTTGGGCGTCCGCATCGATGGCAAGCGTGTCCGCAACCATGGCGACCTCATCACCTAGGTCATCTCTCGCTGGCTCGAGGGGGAGCACCCGTGCCACTCCGGCCAACTTCGGCAACCGGCTCTGGATCCGCAGCAACTCGGGATGGAGGCCGTCCAGGACGATCCATTCGTCACCTTGCAGATAGCGAACCCGCTGGTCCGCTGGCGCTGCCTGAAAATAGGACCAATCGAAACCGTCCGGGACGTCCACTCGAGGCGCCTCGACTTGCTTGCGGAGCCGAGTGGACACGTTACGGCGACGCAACCACCAGTACCGCGAGATGGGTCCGAAACCCGCAGGACGCTCCGAGTCGTTGGGCAACACGATGTTGGGGACCAGGGCCCGTTCGTCGGCGCCCACCCCGACGGGGTTGTCCTCGTAGCCGATGCCTCCGTAAGCGCGCTCGTACACCAGCGGCATACGTTCGAATGCCGTGGGTGACGCTCTCGCCCGGCGTCGGTCACCTATCACGTGAAGCGTCTTGTCGAGCAGCGCGTCCCCGCCACAATAGAGCCCCAGCCGTACTACGGAGACGGACACGGTTCTGCCCGGCGGCGCATAAGCGTGACCGGTGAGCCACACGTCGGCCGCTTCCCGGAACGGCACGACGTCGCTAGCGCCACGTAGGCTACGGGTAGGATCGTCGCCGAAGTGTTGGTCCCGAAGCTGCAGCGAGGGCTGCTCCAGAAGCACCGCCTCGTCGTGATGACGAAGGTCGAGCTCTGCCTTGACGACGATGGTCACCCGAAGCGCACCATGACTACGCCACAGCACGCTGCCCACACCGACCGGCCCGATCGGAGCGACCTGCGTGGCCCATGGCGACGAAGAGCTCATTGAGCGATTGCACCACAGCGCCAGTGCCCTGTGACAGTCACTTCTGCACAAAACGCACCCGGCGCCAGGAGCCAGCGCCCAGCCCCACCCCAGGCAGCCGTTTTTCGTCCGCAGCGGGGCGCAGCGGGGTCACGCATGAGACTAAGGGCGAACCACCTTCCCGCGCTGGAGCAGGATGGCAGCCGCTCCGAGCTCCTGGAACAGCTGCCGTTCGTGGGACACTACCGCCACAATTGCGCCCCGCTCCACCGCGAGCTTCACCTGCTGGATGAGGCGATCCACACCGGCTCGATCGAGTCCGGTCGTTGGCTCATCGAGCAAGATCAGCGCTGGCTGGTGAACCAAGGCACGGGCCAGAGCGATGCGCTGGCGCTGTCCCCGCGAGTTGGTGCGCAGGGCTCGTTCGGCAAACCGACCGAGCTCAAACCGCTCGCGGGCTTGCTCCCAAGCCTGGGTGGCGTCCATGCCGTGCAACTGGGCGGCCAGGGTGATGTTGTCGCGACCACTGAGATCGCCGTAGGCAAGCGCCTCGTGGGATAGCCACCCGATCTCGGGACGGACCCGGTGTCGATCGCGACCCAGGGGCTCATACTCGACGTGACCGGAGGTCGGCTCGAGGATGGTCCCGATGATGCGGAGTAGCGTACTCTTCCCCGATCCGTTCGGCCCTTCGATCAAAGTGAGCTCACCGGCCCGCAGTTCCGCTTCGACCCCACGAAGAGCCGCGGTAGCGCCGAAGGTCTTGACGACCCGATGGAGCAGCACCCGAGTCAGCGTGGCGGACTTTCCGGTACTTGTTGCGCGGCTGTGGTCGAGCGTTTCCATGGCGTCCGCAATTCGCTCCGATCAAGCCGATCCGCTTCCCTTGTCGGAACCGTCGTCATCCGGGCGATCCGGCGGACTCGCAGCCCGCCGTCGGGCCTCCAACTTCGCTCGAGCTGCCTTGATGTCATAGAGCGTGGTTGGATCGTCGTCTGATACCCGT
>JAUVCD010000421.1 GCA_030590865.1 Myxococcales bacterium
GTGACTCCCGTCCCGGTTCAGGAAGACACGACTCCGCACCCGATGGAGGAGTGGCTCCGGATGGACCGGATCCCCCATATCTGGTGTCCCACCTGCGGCCTCGGCATCGTGGTCACGGCCCTGGTGGAGGCGATCAAGAAAACCGAATTCAACCCCGACCTGATCTCTGTGGTCTCCGGAATCGGCTGCACCGGCCGCGTGGCGGGCTACATGAACCTGGACGCCTTCCACAGCACCCACGGCCGGGCCATTCCTTTCGCCACAGGCTTGAAGATGGCACGCCCCGAGCTGAACGTGGTGGTCTTCTCCGGTGACGGCGATCTATCGGGCATCGGTGGCAACCACCTCATTCATGCCGCCCGACGGAACATGGACCTGTTGGTGGTGCTGGTGAACAACTTCACCTACGGCATGACCGGTGGCCAGAACGCGCCGACCACGCCCTTGACGGCCAAGTCCTCGACCATGCCGCACGGCAACTTCGACACGCCGTTCAACCTGCCCCACTTGGCCGCCAGCTGTGGCGCCTCCTTCGTGGCCCGCTGGACCTGCCTGCACATTCGCCGGCTCACCAAGTGCTTCCGCACGGCCCTCAACCGCAAGGGCTTCCGGATGATCGAGGTCATCGCCCCTTGCTCCACCCTCTACGCCCGGGTGAACAAGCTCGGCACCGGGCTGAACCTGATGCGGTTCTACCACGACAAATCGGAAATCCGTCACGGGGCAGACACCAAGGACCTGGACATCGGTTTCCAGGACAAGATCGTCTGCGGCAACTTCGTGGACGAGGACAAGCCGACCTACATCGACCGGATGCACGCCCACTACGACAACGTGCTGGGCGAGAAATACCAGAGGATGGCGCCGTCAGGAGGGTGGATCAGTGAGTAGCGAACGCACCGAGATTCGAGTCACTGGTTTCGGCGGCCAGGGCGTGGTGATGGCGGCCCGTGTCATCGGCCACGCGTGCGCCGTCTGCGGTGACCAGCACGCCACCATGCTCCAGAACATCGGACCCGAGGCGCGCGGGTCGGCCTGCAGCGCAATGCTGGCCGTGTCGCCGACCGAGGTGCTCTATCCCTACATCCGCCGTCCCGACATCTTCGTCGTCATGTCGACCGAGGGGTACGACAAGTACCGGGACGAGCTCAAGGACGACGGCATCCTGATCTACGAGAAAGACCTGGTGAAGCCCAAGTTCAAGGAGGGCCAGAAGGCCTTCGGCGTCGCGTCGACTCGCATCGCCGAAGATCTCTGGCGCTCGCTCATCCAGAACATAGTGATGGTGGGATTCTTCTCGGCGGTCACTAAGATTGTCCCGCGCGAAGCGCTCCGTGACGCGGTGAGGGATTCGGTGCCCCCGGGCACCGAGGCGCTCAATCTCAAGGCCTTCGACGCCGGTTGGACGGCCTACGAAGAAGCGTACGGGAACGGTTCGGAGGCTTGACGGCATGACGGATCAACCACAGCAGCCTGAAGAGGGACAGCCCGCAAAGGCACAGACCGAGGGGCTGGGCGAGCGGCCGAAGCAGCGGCGCGCCCTGGTCATTGGTGGCGGCATCGCCGGCATCCAGGCCGCTCTCGATCTAGCGGACGCCCGCATCCCGGTAACCCTGGTGGAGAAAGGATCGTCGCTCGGTGGCCGTATGGCCCAGCTCGACAAGACCTTCCCCACCATGGATTGCTCTATATGAATCCTCGGCCCTAAGGCCATGGATGCCGGTCGGCATCCCAGGATTCAGGTCATCTCGAACGCCGAGGTGGTGGGTTGTGAAGGTGGACCGGGTGAGTTCTCCGTCAGGGTGCGCAAGAACCCCCGTTATGTCATTGAGGACAAGTGCGTCGCCTGCGGCTTGTGCGTCGACGCCTGCCCCCAAGTGGGGGGCAACGAGTTCGACGCCGGTCTAATGGCTCGCAAGGCCATTTACCGGTCCTTCCCCCAATCGGTGCCGGCGGCCTACATCATCGATTCGGAATCGTGCCTCAACTTCGCCTCGCTGCGACGCCAGCGGGACGCCAAGGGGGACTCGAAAGAGCCCATCACGGCCACGCCCAACGTCTTGGTCTGCAACCATTGCGACGACGTTTGCGACGTCGATGCCATCGACTTCGACCAGACCACCGAAGAGATCGATCTGGACGTGGGTGCCATTCTGGTCGCCATCGGCTTCCAGGAGTTCGATGCCAGCCAGTTAGGCAACTATGGCTATGGGCAGCTGCCCAACGTGGTGACCAGCCTGGAGCTCGAGCGGCTGCTCAACGCCTCAGGCGTGACCCAGGGCCACGTCATCCGACCGTCAGACCGAAAGACCCCGAAACGCATCGTCTTCATCCAATGCGTCGGCGCCCGCGGCGAGGGCGGACGACCCTATTGCAGCCGCTTCTGCTGCATGAACGCGGTCAAAGACTCGATGCTGATCCGGCAGCACGATCCGGAGGTGGAGGAGATCACCATTCTCCACACCGACATCCGAGCCTTCGGCAAGGGCTTCGACGACTTCGTCAAGCGCTCCCAAGATGAAGAGAGCGCCATATACGTGCGCGGGCGGCCGGCCAAAGTGTCCCATATCCCCGAGGACGATACCCTCGAGATCTTCGTCGAGGACACGCTCAGCCATAAGCAAAAGCGCATCGTCGCCGACATGGTGGTGCTCTCGGTGGCGGCGGCACCCAATGATGGCGCCCGCAAGCTCGCCAAGATCATCGGCATCGAGACGGATCTGTACGGCTTCATCGCCCGCGAAGATCCGGCCGTATCGGCCGTAGAGACCAACCAAGAAGGTATCTACGCCTGTGGTAGCGCCGTGGGTCCCCAGGTCATTCCCGACTGCGTGGCCCAGGCCTCGGCAGCCGCAGCCCGCGCCGAGCTCTACCTCGCGGGTCACCGGATCATGGAAGACCCAGAGCCACCGATACCCATGGATATGTCCGGGCCGCCGCGGGTCGGCGTCATGGTCTGTTCCTGCGGCGTCAACATCGGCGGCATTCTCGATACCGACGATTTGGCCCAATACGCCGGCGACTTGAACGCCGTGGTGGTCCAACAGCAGGATCTCTTCGCTTGTGCCTCGACGGGCCAAGAAGCGCTCGTCGAGATGGTCAAAGAGCACAACCTGAACCGGGTAGTGATCGCGGCCTGCACGCCTCGCACCCACGAGCCCATCTTCCGGGAGACGCTCTACCGGATGGGGTTCAACCCCTATCTTCTCGAAATGGTGAACATCCGCGATCAATGCTCGTGGGTGCACGCCAATACTCGCGAGTTCGCCCAAGAGAAGGCCCGTACCTTGATCCGGATGGGCGTCGCGCGGGCTCAACACCTGGAACCGCTCACCGAGGGAACCGCCTCGATGCAGCGGGCTGCTTTGGTCATCGGTGGCGGCATCGCCGGCATCCAGGCGGCCACCGATCTAGCCGTCCAGGGCTTCCCGGTAACGCTAGTCGAGAAGACCGACAAGCTCGGCGGGCGGCTGGCCGCTCCCAATCTCAAGCTGCTCTACCCCAACCTGCGACCTGCCCAGGACGTGCTGGACGACAAGCTGGGGCGGCTCGAGAAGAGCGGCGCCCGCGTGTTGCTCAACACCACGGTCGAGAACGTCACCGGTTTCGTGGGCAGCTTCGAGGCCACCCTCTCCGGCCAGGTCGACGAAACGCTGCAAATCGGGGCCATCATCCTGGCCTTTGGCGCCGATCTGTACAACCCGGGCTCGGCCTACCGCTACGACAAGCTGAAGAACGTCATCACCAGCGAAGAGCTGGAGCAGGCCTTCTGCGCCGGCGACGATCTGAGCTTTGGAGCCAAGAAACAGCCCCAAAGCGCTGCCTTCATCCTCTGCGTGGGCTCCCGCTGTGACGAGTTCACCGGCTGCTCGCGCTACTGCTGCGCCACGGCCATCAAGCAAGCCCTCGAACTGAACCGCAAGGGCATCGACACCACCGTTCTGTATCGAGACATTCGCACCGTCTCGACCGGCTCGGAGGAGATGTACCGCCAGGCCCGTGGCGAAGGCGTCTTGTTCATCCGGGTGCCCAAGGGCGAGGAGGTCGAGGTGATTGGGGCTCGGCGCGCGAGCGCCGTACAGTGCCATGACCAGCTGCTCGGCCGTCGCATCGAGGCGCCAGCCGATGTGGTCATTCTAAGCACCGGCATGCGGGCCCGACAGCCAGAGACCGCCCACTTCCACGAGCTGCTCAAGCCCAGCCTGGGCCTGGACGGCTTCTTCCTGGAGCGCCACCCCGAGCTTGCACCTGTCGAGACCGCCGTCGAGGGCATCCTGCTCGCCGGCACGGTCCAGGGGCCGAAGGACATCGTCGACACGGTAGCTCAAGCATCGGCATCAGCGGCCAAGGCCGCCGTCTTCCTGTCCCACGACGAGGTCAAGCTCGACCCAGCAGTCTGCGAAGTAGCCAACGAGGACGACTGCCGGGGTTGCGGGGCCTGTGTCGACATCTGTCAGTACCAGGCCCCCCAATTGGTCGAGTCCCCACCAGGGTTCTGGACCGTGAGCATCAATCCCTCCCTCTGCAAAGGCTGTGGCACCTGCGCAAGCTGGTGCCCGTCGGGCGCCATCGTCGCGCGACATTTCACGGACCGTCAGGTGGTCTCGATGATCGACGCGTTCTTCGGTGAAGGAACGGAGGCGGCCCCATGAGTGCGGCGACCGGCAAATACCCCGAGATGCCCGAGTACGCCGCGGGGCCGAGATTGGCCGCCACCCCAGGTGGCTGGAACCCCAAGGTCGTAGTCTTCGCCTGCAACTGGTGCTCCTACGCCGGCGCCGACACCGCGGGCGTGTCGCGGCTGCAGCATCAGCCCCACTTCCGGATGATCCGGGTGATGTGCTCGGGCCGCATCCAGCCGGGCTTCGTGCTCCGAGCCTTCGAGAAAGGCGCCGATGGGGTGCTGGTGTCCGGCTGCCATTTCGGCGACTGCCATTACATCTTCGGCAACGAGTGGGCGGTCCCGCAGTTCAAGAAGACCATGGAGGTCGTCAAGCTGCTCGGAATCGAAGAGGGCCGCCTACGGCTCGAATGGATCAGCGCCGCCGAAGGCGTGAAGTTCGCCGAAGTCATCAACGAATTCACCGACCAGATACGAGCGCTGGGGCCAAGCCCGTTGGCGGGCGCACCCGCCAAGCAGATGAAGGAGGCCTGAGATGCAGGAACTTGCGAAACAAACCAACGCCTGGGCCTGCTACGACTGCGGCAAGTGCACGGCCACCTGCCCGGTGTCCCGGGCCGGGTCGCCCTTGAGCCCGCGCCGTCACGTGCTGGCCACCAACGTCAGCACCCCGGATGAGGCTGCCCAGGACAAGACCCTGTTCGCCTGCCTAACCTGCCGGCAATGCGATGCTCGCTGCCCAGCGGAGGTCGACTACACCCTCTTGGTGCAGAAGCTGCGAGCGGTGGCCTTCGACAAGAAGGTGGAGCCCGAGTGTCCCCACGGCGGCGCCCTGCAGTCGGTGATGCGGATGATGGCCGACGGGGGGACCCAACAGGACCGCCTCAAGTGGCTGACCCCGGATCTGGAGACCCACCCCACCACCGGCTCAGTGTTCTTCTGGACGGGCTGCACCGTCTATTACGACGCGTTCTTCCCAGAGCTGAAGATGAAGACCCTCGAGGGCACCAAGGCAGGCATCCGGCTGCTCAACGTGCTGGGCGAGACCCCGGTCGTCTCCCCCGAGGAGCGCTGCTGCGGCCACGACCTGCTGTGGAACGGCGACGTGAAGAGCTTCGAGTCCCTCGCCAAGCACAACGTCGAGCTCGTCAAGAAGAGCGGCGCCGAGACCCTGGTGGTGCCTTGCGCCGAATGCGCTCGCACCTGGAAGATGGACTACGAGCCCTTCATCACCGGCACCGCTCCGCGCATCTTGCATCTCACCGAGTATCTCGCCGAGCGGCAGGCCGACCTGCCCATCAAGGGCAATGGCGCCAAGAAGGTCACCTACCAGGACCCCTGTCGCCTAGGTCGCCACATGGGGATCTACGACCCGCCCCGTGACCTGCTTCAGGCCGTTCCCGGAGTCGAGCTCACCGAGATGATCAAAAACCGCAAGGGGGCGACCTGCTGCGCCGGCAGCACCTGGTCCAACTGCGATCGTTTTGCCAAGAAGATCCAGGTGGACCGGCTACGAGAAGCCCGCGCCACCGGCGCCGAGGTGCTCGTGACGGCTTGCCCCAAATGTCAGATCCATTACCGCTGTGCGATGAAGGATCCAAAGCTCGGCGACGAGATCAGCATCGAGATGCTGGACGTCGCCGAAATCGTGGCCAACGCACTCGGGTGAGTAGCGCAAACATGAAAACCAGAACATCGGAAGAACAGGTGCTTTCATGACCACCGAAGCGACGAGCGAGGAGCTTCGCATTGGCGTCTTCATCTGCGATTGCGGACTCAATATCGCGGGCGCCGTCGATTGCGTCGAAGTAACGAGATGGGCGGCTGAGCTGCCGGACGTGGCCTGTGCGGTACAGAACAAGTACACCTGCGCAGATCCGGGGCAAAACGAGATCAAGAACGCCATCGCGGAGCACCGGCTCAATCGCGTTGTCGTCGCCTCTTGTTCCCCCCGACAGCACGAGCCGACCTTCCGAACCTGTGTACTGGAGGCGGGTCTCAATCCATATTTGATGGAGATGGCCAACCTCCGCGAGCATTGCTCGTGGGTCCATCCCGGCGATTGGGATGGCGCTACGCTCAAGGCCAAGGATCTGGTAGCCGGCGCGGTAGCGCGGGCCCGGTTCCTCGAGCCGCAAGAAGAAATGACTGTCCAGGTGACCAAGCGAGTCTTGGTCATCGGCGGCGGTGTGACGGGTATCGAGGCCGCCCTCGAGCTCGGCAACCAAGGCCATCAGGTGACCCTGGTGGAGCGAGAGCCGTCAATTGGTGGGATCATGGCGCAGCTCGATAAGACCTATCCCACCATGGACTGCTCTATATGAATTCTCGGCCCTATGGCCATTGATGCCGGTCGGCATCCCAACATCGAGCTGCTCACCTACTCCGAGGTCGAGGCCGTTTCCGGCTATATCGGGAACTTCTCGGTCAAGATCAAAAAGAAAGCGAGGTACGTCGACTTCAAAGAGTGCAATGCCTGCGAAGAGTGCGTGAAGGTCTGCCCGGTCACCGTGCCGGACGAGTTCCAGATGGGCCTGTCCTCACGCAAGGCGATCTACATTCCGTTCCCCCAAGCCGTCCCCTGTTCCTACATCCTGAACATGGACGATTGCCTGGGAAACAACCCGATCGCCTGTGGCAAATGCGCTGACGTTTGCGAGAAGAACGCCATCGACTTCGATGACGCCGACGAGATTGTGACTCGCGAAGTCGGAGCGATCATCGTCGCCATTGGAATGGACCCCTACGACCCCACCGAGATGGACGAGTATGGCTATACTCGCTTTGGCAACGTCATCACCTCGATGGAGTTCGAGCGGCTAATCTGCGCCGGCGGTCCCACCGCGGGCCACTTCGTTCGGCCCTCGGATCACGAGCGGCCCAAGCGCATTGGCTTCATTCAGTGCGTCGGCTCCCGCAATCCCAAGATCGGCAGGCCCTACTGTTCCAACATCTGTTGCATGAACACGATCAAGGACTGCCTGCTGCTGGCGGATCACTATCCGGACACGGAAAACTACGTCTTCTATCAAGACATCCGCGCCTTCGGGAAGTCCTTCGAAGACATGTTCCAGCGCTCGAAAGAGGCCGGCACCCGCTACATTCGCGGACTGCCCGGTGACATCGAGGAGGATCCAGAGACCGGCAACCTGATCGTCACAGTGGAGAACACCACCTCCGGAAAGCTCGAGCAACACGAGCTCGACATGGTGGTCCTCTCAGTCGGCGTCGTTCCGCCAAAGGACCGGGACAAGATCTCCAAGCTGTTGACCCTGTCCAAGACCGCGGACGGGTTCTTCATGGAGAATCACCCGAAGCTCAAGCCGGTCGACGCGCCCACTCGGGGCGTCTACCTCGCCGGCTTCTGCGAGGCACCCAAGGACATCAAGGATTCGGTCTGTCAGGCCGGCGCCACGGCGTCCCGCTCCGGCGCCTTGCTCAATGCTGGGAAGATCAAGATCGAGGCCATCACCGCGGTGATCGATCCTGAGCTGTGCCCCAAGTGTGGCCAATGCAAGCCCGTCTGCCCCTACGGTGCCATCAACTGGGAGAAGGGCGAGGTCGCCACGGTGGTCGAAGCCGCTTGTGCCGGTTGTGGGTCCTGCGGCTCGATTTGCCAGTTCGGCGCCATCACGATGCGCCACTTCACCGACCGGCAGATCCACGCGCAGATCCAGGCCATTTTGGCCGAGAACCCGGAGAACAAGGTCTTCGGCTTTGCCTGCAACTGGTGCTCTTATGCCGGTGGCGACATGGCCGGGATCTCACGCATCAAGTATCCGTCCACCAACCGAGTGATCCGCACGATGTGCTCCG
>JAUVCD010000656.1 GCA_030590865.1 Myxococcales bacterium
CGAGAGGCATGGACACGCTCACCGCTTGCCCCGACTTGCGATCCACGATGGTCATGCTCTTGAGCAGATCGTTGATCTGATCCTTGCGCACCTTGATCCGCAGAATGTTGCCATCCACCTCGCCTCGTCGCTCAAAGTAGCCGACGCCATTGCGGTAGAGCACCACCCTCGATAGCTGCAGGTTGGCGCTGGTGGTTGGATACTCAGATCGGCCCTGGTGATCGCATGCGCTCAGCAGCAGGCCCGCCATCAATAGGCAGGGCGTCAACAGGGTGGCAGTTGATATTGCTCTCATGACAATCCCTTTCGCTCGGAGACCCTCGAATGATCCGAGCCGCGCGGACTTTACCAGCCCGATAGAACGCACGATAGCCGCAGAGGACGTCGCTGCTGCCGTCCAATCCGTGCTCTTCCGATCGTCGCCAGCGCTCAACGCCGCGGACCGGCGCACCGAAAGCCCACGTGTCGGCTTCGCTCGTTCGGACGCTCGGCATAGCGCGCCGAGGTTCTGAGATAGCGCATCAGGGGACTGCCCCAGCTTCCGCCTCGAGTCACCCGATAGGTGCCTTGTGCCGGCCCCTTGGGGTTTCGTTTCGCCCCGGTGCGGTAGGCATCGGCGGCATACCAATCGGCAACCCATTCGCGCAGGTTGCCTGCCATGTCGAGCACACCAAAGGGGCTCTGGTCGTTGCTCTTGGCGCCAGCCGGCCAGGTCGTACGCCGACCACAGCCGTGATCATTTTCGTCAGCCATCACCGCCCGCACGCAGTTTGCCGGCTGGTTTCCCCATGGAAAGAGGCGCCGGTCATCCCCCCGAGCGGCGCGCTCCCATTCGGCCTCGGTCGGAAGCCGCAGACCCATGTACTCGCAATAGCCCTGAGCCTGGACATAGCTCACGCAATTCATGGGATGCAGCTCCCGCCCAGGTTGCTGCCAGTTGCACCGACTCGACGGAGCGAAGCGCCCGTCCTTGCTGGCATAGCCGTTCACCCGCCGGTCACTGCAGTGACCGTCAACGACACACTCGGCATAGGCAAATACCGTCACCTCGGTGCGATCGATGAAGAACGCTTCCAACTGGACTGTGCGCCCAGGACTCTCGTCTGCCCGACAGTCATCATCATTAGCTCGGTCGCATCCCATCCAGAGCTCACCGCCAGCGATGATGGTCTGATTGGGACCTGGCTGGAGCGCTGCCGCCGGGGTGATTCTGCTGCTGGCAGCGCTCGGCGGGGCGGTTGGACGCGGCACGACCGAGTTGCTCGGCCTGGCCTTTGGCGGGGCGACGCTGGTCGTCGTGGTCGTCACCGATGCCGCGGAGGCTGCCTTCAGCTCGTGATCGTCGGCACCCGAGCCCTCGTCGAGCAGCCTAGCGCCCAGAACCAGCGCAACGCCTACCACCCCGCCGGCCACGATGAGGGTCGGTAGAATCACAGCGGGTCGGCGTTTGACCACTGGCCCAGGCGACGGGCTCGAAGCCGAGACCTCGGGCTCATCGAGCAGCCGGCGGAAGCTCTCACCTAGCTCGGCGGCGCTCCCGAAACGCTCGGAGCGATCCTCCGCCAGAGCCTGGGCGAACCAAGCATCGACCCGCAGGGGCAGCTCAGGTCGATGAACCGTCGGCGGATCGAACTTGGCGGTCGCCAGGGCCGCACAGATTGCGCCTATCGAATCACCATCGAAGGGCAACACACCGGTGAGACATTTGTAGGCCACGATGGCCAGTGCCCAGAGGTCGACGGCCGGTTCGGTGCTCGCCTCGGCGATCCCCATGATGACGTCGCGACTCACGTACTGGGGGGTGCCTACGATCATGCCGGGCTGGGTGATCTCTTCCTTCTCGGCAAGCCGCGTCTGCTTGGCAATGCCGAAGTCGAGCACTTTGACGAAGGGCTCGTCCGGGCTGCCGGTCAGAAAGATGTTGTGAGGCTTGATGTCTCGATGAATGACCCCCAGATCGTGAGCCGCTGCGAGCGCTTTGACGACCTGAGAGACGACCTGAGACACGTCGGCCAAGGAGAGGGGGCCCGATCGCTCGATGCGCTCGTCCAGGCTTTCGCCAGTGAGCAGCTCCATCACGATGTAGGGCGTGGCATCGGCCATCACGCCGTGATCAATCATCTGCACGATATGGGGGCTCTTGATCTGAGCCGCCGCGGTAGCCTCCCTGGTAAACCGCTCCGTCGCCTCGGCGTCCGTGTTGGCCGCTTCTTCGGAGATGAACTTGACGGCGACTTGCGTCTGCAAGGTCTTGTGGTCGGCACGCCACACCGAGCCCATCGCTCCCTGGCCCAGAAGATCGACGAGCGTCACCTTGTCAGTGACCTCGGTGCCAGGTTTCGGATCCATGGGGTTTACAGCGACGTTAGCCCTCACCCCGACGGGCCGCCAGGCCCCATCGACCACCCGATCGGCTGTCTCAGCCCCCTTCGGGCTCGACCGGAACGTCTCGCTGCACGCCTTCGGGCGACGGCTCGGGCTCAGGCTCGGGCTGCGAGTCGACCACGCTACCAGGAGGCAGGGACGGCGCCGGTTGCACCGGGGCACCAGCAGGCGGCTCGGGCTCAGGCTCGAGTGGCGCCGGCGGCGCGTCCGGCTCGGCGCGCGGCGCCAGTGGCGGGGGCACCGGTTCGGGGTCTGGCTCTGGGAGCGGAGCGGGCGGGCGATCACAGGAACCGCCGAGACTGCCGATATCGTCGTTGTAGTAGTTCACCGCATCCACCGCGTGCCCGTTGGCGGTGTTCTTCAGGCTTCGGGATATCAACGCCAAAGAGATGCCCAGCAGGCCGGCGGCGACTCCGGTACCGAGAATCGCGAAAGCCTTGACCTCGTCCTGTTCCAGATAGCCGAGGCCTGCCAACCCACCGAGCCCGGCAACGCCGATTATTCCACCGGCCCAGCCTGTGCCCACGGCAGCCGAACCATCACTCTCCGCAGCCTCGGCGTGCTCCGCCGCCGCCGGCACGCAGCGAACGTAATCTGCCAACCCGCCAAAGGCGGGCGAGTCGGCCAGAATCTTCTTGGCCGCCCAGATCTGCAGACCGTCATCGTAGCGCAGGGTGAGCTCCCCCGGCCCGACGTAGCGAGGCTCGTAAACCGAAGCGGAGCTGCACCCGACGAGCGCCGCGGCCACCCACAGAATCGCCACCTTTCTCGGAGGTCTCATCGTGGCCCCCCAGCGGCTGGCGCCGTGGCAGCGCACCAGGACAGCCGCTCCCGTGCGTCATCGTTGAACTGGTTGACGCGGTCGACGGTAGCCGCCACCTCGTCCTCCGGCTCGGGATGACCCAAGGCCAACCCCATGGCAATGAAGGGGAAGGCAACGATCGCCCCGATGGCCATCACGACCAGTACGACTTTGCCGCTCTCACCGTCCATGGCGCCACCCATGCCCCCGGGCACGAAGGGGACCGGGGGGTAGAGAGGAGGCGGCCCGATCACGACGACGCCGACCACCACGTGGCTGTGATGAGATCTGGGCGCCACGTAGTAACCCGCTCCGTCCAAGGGCATGACGTAGTGGTAGCCAGGCGGTCGGGGCGGCACCGAATGGGCACACTGGGGCAGCGCCGAAGGAGCGACCATCACCAGCTCGTCATCCTCCCACACGCCCCGGGCGCGACCATCAGCAGGTGGACGGTAGTCGGACGTGTAGCTGCACCCAGTGGCTCCAGCGATCGCCAGAGTCAACACGAAGGGTGCCAGAGGCCCGGTTTTGGACAGCGAAATCATCTCGCTTCCAAGCGTAGCGTGCTCTGCTGCCCTCGTCTCCCGTGGCGCACAGGCCCGACGGCTGTGCAAGAACGATAAAACGCACGGAGACCTGCCTGCGAGCCACTTTTGGTTTGACTCGCATCCACAGCACGTTATCGTCCCGACCCCTCCGAAAAGACCACTGGTCTCGACCACTTGGAGTCTTTCGGCGCACCATGTGGGGGCGAGCAAATAAGAGGTAATCCCATGGCGGACAAGGATGCGGCAAAGAAGGCAGATCTAGCTGGACCAGGCATCAGCACTTACGAGGCAGTCGAGAAGATCCTGCCCGACGACTATGAACCAGTGCTCAAACCGCTGGAGCGCATGAAAGCGCTTTACATGCTCAAAAATGCCATCGAAGAGGGCATGTCCAAAGAGCTGAACTTGCAGATGGTGCAGGTGCCTTTGATCGTCAGCCGCGACAGCGGCGTGAACGACTACCTCGATCGAGACGGCTCACGCACGCCCATCGAGTTCCAGTGCGGCTTGGGGCTCGAGAAGAAGATCGATGCTCAGGTGGTCCAGGCTGCCACCAAGTGGAAGCGCCCGGCCCTCAAGCAGTTCGGCTGCAAGGTCGGCGAAGGCATCAACACCGACATGCGCGCGGTGCGCAAAGACTACTTCCTCGATCACGATCACTCGTCCTACGTCGACCAGTGGGACTGGGAGAAGGTCATCACGGCCGAGCAGCGAACCCTCGAGACGCTCAAGGACACGGTCCGGAAGCTTTGGAAGGTGCTCCGCGGTGCTGGCAAGCTCGTGCAAAAGGAGTTCCCCCAGCTCGTCAGCGACAAGCTCCCTGACTTCCCCGAAGAGCTGAAGTTCCTCCACGCCGAGGAGATCTTGGAGATGTTCCCGAACCTCCCGCGCAAGGAGCGCGAGACGGCCATTCTCCAGAAGTACCCGGCGGTCTTCATCATCGGCATCGGCTGGGTCCTGAAGGACGGCTATCCCCACGAGATGCGCGCCGCCGACTACGACGACTGGGTCACGCCGACCACCTCAGACGATGGCAAGCCGATGCACGGGCTCAACGGCGACATCCTGGTCTGGAACCCGATCACCAAGCGGCGCCACGAGCTCACCTCGATGGGCATTCGGGTCACCAAGGAGACGCTGAAGCAACAGCTCAAGATCACCGGCCAGGAGGACTTCCTCGACCTGCCGTACCACAAGGCAATCATCAACGACGAGATCCCGCTGAGCATCGGTGGTGGCATCGGCCAGGCGCGGACCTACATGTACTTCCTGCGCACCGCCCACTTGGGCGAGGTCACGGTCACCGTGTGGCCCGACCAGCTCAAGGAGATCTGCGCCAAGAAGAACATCCACTGCCTCGAGTAGGCCACGTCTCTCCCCCAGAGGGGATGAGACTCTAGGGACCCGGAGCGGCAGCGTTCCGGGTCCTCTGCTTTTGTGTGACCTTGGCGCGCAGCTCAGCGCACCCCAACCTGGCCGCGCCACCGCAGGTAGTGGTCCGCCAAGACGATGGCCACCATCGCTTCGGCGATGGGAACGAAGCGTG
>JAUVCD010000158.1 GCA_030590865.1 Myxococcales bacterium
GGCGCTGCGGTCTCGCGCGCCCCTGGCGGGGCGAAGGGCGCGCGAGCCCTTCGCGAGCGCCTCCTGTTGGCCGACTAGCGTCTTTTCTCGGGGTTTTTTCAAAAACCCCGCCCCATCGCCTTCGGCGACGGGGCCCCACCCCAAAAACCGCTTCGCGCGAAAAAGCGGGTTTCGGGCCGGGAACTAGCTACTCCGGCGAGCCAGCGCTCACACCCGCACGATCACCTCGTCGAAGGGCTTGCGCTCGATGTCCGGTACATCACAGTCCGGCGCGGGGTAGCCGACAGGCAAGACCATATAGGCGCTCTCATTGTCTGGGCGCCCCAAGATCTTGGAGAGGAATTTCATCGGCGCTGGCGTATAGGTCACCGTACCCAGGCCCACATGGTGAAGCGCGGCGACCAGCACCCCGACCGCGATGCCGACCGATTCGGTAACATAGTAATGGCGATCCTTTCGCTCGTCGCCGTGGCGCTGAGCGAAGACCACGATGAGGGCTGGTGCTTGCTCCAGGAAGGGTTTGTCCGGTGTGGTGCCAAGGGGCTTCAGATCGTCGAGCCAACGTCGCGTGGCGCGGCCGGCGTAGAAGGCCGATTCTTCTCGCTCACAGGCCTCGCGGATAGAACGCTTCACGTTGACATCGGTGACCAAAACGAAAGTCCAGGGCTGCTTGTTGGCACCGCTCGGGGACTGGGCGGCTGCTTCGATGCAGTGCTCGATTACCTCCACGGCCACCGGGTCATTGCTGAACTTGCGCACCGAGCGGCGGAGTCGCGCGTGTTCGGCGAAGCGTTTGGCCCGTGCGCTCGTTTCCTCGGCAGCCACACGCTCGAAGCTCAATGGAACGGTTTTTTCCTCAGCTGTCATGGCAACAGCCTAACGCTTTGCCCAAGGTGCCCGCTATGTCTCATTCTCAGGTGAGCGCGCCTGGTGGCTACTGCTCGCTCAGGGGTCGTAATCGATGCCCACGCGCGTGCCGATGCGAAAGGCGTGGGACACCGGCAAGTCACGGTAGGCGGGCTCAATCTCGTAGGCCACGAAGCCAACCGCGATCGGCATGATGCTGCCGATCCTCACCGTCTTGATCCCACCGCCAAGCGCAATCCGCCCCCCAGGCGGGAAGCTCAACGAGTCGTTGTAATACTGAGTGAGAGCCGCCAGCTCCAGGTCGTAGACCCAGGTGTCGTCGTGTACTCGCAGCAGCACCGGTAGCGCACCGGTCGGGCGCGCCACGATTTCCTGCTTCTCGGCGGTTCCCACTCCCGACAGGGCTCCGCTGCCCCCGATCTCAATGCCCCCGGCCAGCGTGAGCCGATCGTTGAGGCCGTAGCCTGGCAAGATCCGCAACGCACCGCCGCCGCCGAGCTGCACCCCGTCCCTGAGGATGAGCGACATGGCGCCAAAGCTCTCAGCCAAGAGCACGAAGCGGAAGGTGTCGGTTTGGATGCCGTCGAAGTCTTCGTCTGGCTCCAGCCAGAAGGGGCAGTCGTCGTTCGTCAGGGCGTCGGCATATTCGAGAGCGCCCCGCATTCGTTCGAGGGTCAAGAGCTCATCGATGGCGTCGAGATCTTCACCCTCTCGCCGATAAGCTGCTTCGGCGGGTCCGCCCTCCTCCTCGATCCGGCTGTCGAGCCAGTCGAGCAGCTCGATCCGTTTTTCCTGGTGCACTTGGCAAACGCTCTGCAGCAGTGATGGCGCCGCACCCTCGTACTCTGTTCGGTCGATGACCCAGCCGATGCGCTGGCGGGTGTCGACGACCTGTCGAGTGTCACTGTAGAGCGATCGCTGGGCGTGATCGGTCGGCAGTGTCGCGCAACCGGGGCCCAAGATCAGGGTCAGCAAGGTGGCCAGGGCCAGGGGCCCATCCGAGGCTCGTCGGCGGCGGGGCCAGGTTGGGTTTTCGAGGTGAGCCTGCACTCGCTTCACGCCTTGTCTCCAGCTGCGCTGCCAACCCGTATCGCACCTTCTGGTTACGCGGGACCTCGGCTAGAGTCCATGTGTATGGTCCCCGAGGCACCAGCAGATGACGAGCGGCGCCGCCATCCGCGCTACGATCTGATGGCCCAGGTTCGGGTCAAGCGTGGTCAAGTCGACACCCTGATGGATTTGTCGAACATCAGCCGTTGTGGAGCGCTGATGCACATGGGCAAGCTGAAGCGACCCAACTGGATCGCCGTAGGCCGCACTCTCGAAGTCGGCATCATCCACCCGGTCGACTATCAAACCTTGCTCGTCACCGCTGCGGTCACGCGGGTCATCGAGGACGACAAAGGTATCAGCGTGGCGGTCCAGTTCGCCGACCTCGATGATCAGGGCTCGGAGGGCATTACCCAGCTGGTGACGCTCGCGAAGGACACCTCGGAGGCGCCACCTCGACCGCCGCCCTTGCCGAAGGGCTAGGGTCACTCGGTGGTGGCGTCTGGTTGCCCTGACAGGCCGCCTCCGGTTCCGGAGAAACGCATGGCGTGGCTGACGATTCGGGCGACGGGTGGGCGCTTGAAGAATTGCTCACGGCGCAGCGGATCGCGCACATAGCCTGCGATCAGATCGACGTGATCCAATGCTCGCCGGCATACATCGGCGGTCATGGTGGGCGAAGCGGTGGCCAGCCGGTTGTCCGCCAGGGCGCTGATCACTGCGTCAGTGCACAGTGACCGGACCTCGATGCCGTATTCCGAGCCTTCCATGCCCTCTACCGCACCGAGGGCTGTGGTCGCCAGCAGCACGCCCGCCTGGGTGTCGCCGCTGTTCACCCGAGCGGCGGCCTCGATGGCTGTTGCGTAAACGTGGTAGCTGACCAGCGCTTGCCCCTCGGCGAGGCGGCGGGCCTCGGCAGCATAGGTCGAGGCCGCTATTGCCTCGCCCTCGTCATGAGCGATCAGCGCCTGGACGATGAGTAAGTGGGTCTTGTCGTAGACGTTGTCCGAGATCCGTGCCAGCGCCGCCGCGTCGTCCAAGAGCGTCTTGGCCTGGTCGATGCGGCCACCTTCGATGAGGGCGCATGCCGTGACCAAGGCGGTGTCGATGCGTGCCTCCTGATCTTGGTACCGGTCGTGGGCGTCACGGGCCCGCTTCAAATAGGCCAACCCGTGTTCGAGATCTCCGAGGCGGGCGTAAGACTGCCCCACGTTGGCCAGTGTCTTGGCCACCTTGAATCGTCCTCCGATCATCACGTCAATGGCGATGGACGACAGGCACATGGCGGTGCAGTCCTCGTAACGACCCACCACGAAGAGGGCAAATCCCAGGGCGTTGCGCGCTCGGGCTTCACTACGCCGCGCGCCTACTGAGCGGAAGATGGCGAGGGCTTCGCCATGGGTCTCGATGGCGGCGTTGAGTCTGCCTGCCCGGCGCAGGAGCACCCCTTTGGCACGCAGAACCTCGGCGCGAGCCCGCCGTGACACCCGTGGCGATGCCGAGGCTTCGAGCGCCCGTTCGCAAGCGTCGAGCGCCCCGTTCACGTCACCTAGGTCACGGAGCAGCTCACACAAGATGATGAGCGCGCCGACCTCCAGATCCGGCTGTTTGGCATAGCGTGCCATGTCGGCGGCCCGTTGCGCGACCGGCAGCCCTTTGGCCATCGAGGCCTCGTCGAGATGGAGCAGCGCAGCCCGTTGTAGCGCCAAGGCAATCCACCTGGCCTGGCGCGATTCCCGTGCCATCCGCCGCAGTGCCTCCAGCTGAGCCCGCCGTTCGCGGCTCTGGCCCAGATCCCGATAAATGCTCTCCAGGGCCTCGTGGGCCATCATTCGTCGACTGTCGCCAACGGGCAGCAGCAGCAGCGTGCGATCGAAGTACCGCCGCGCGTGCTGGGTCTGGTGGGCATTGTGGGCCGCCTGGGCGGCCTCCATGTAGAGCTCCGCAGCCTGCCGCGGTGCTTCACCGCGCTCCAGATGCTGAGCCACGATGGCTGCCGAAAGGCCTCGGGCCAGGGGGGTGGTGGCGAAGTGCTCGCCCAGCCGGCGATGCATGCGGGCTCGTTGCACCGGGTCTAGCGCGTTGTAGGCCACGTCTCGCGCCAGCGGGTGGCGAAAGTCGATGGCCCGGCCTTTGTGGTCACACAGGCCCCGGGCACAGAGCCGCGTGATGGCCTCATCGTCCGCCAGCCGAGTGAGCGCCATCAGGTCGCCTTCCGACAGCGGTCCCCCTGCCACCGCCAACCAGTCGACCACGTCGTGCTCTGTGGCTGGCAGCTCGGCCAAGCGGTTGGCCACCAGCTGCTCGATGGTCGAGGGCAGCGCGTCAGCGCTTTCGCCGAAGCGCTCGTCGTGGCGCACCAGGACGGCTTCGCCCCCATTGTTGGGCTCGACGATCTCGAGGGCGCCACGCTCCAGCAGGGCATCGACCATCTCGAGCAAGAAGTAGGGGTTGCCTCCAACTCGCGGAACCAGCTCACGACAGATCGCGGCGACGCCTTCGCGGACGCCGATGCGAGCCTGCACGAGACGGATCTGCTGATCTGGCTCGAGCCCTCGCAGCTCGTTGCGCATCGTGCCCTCGACGTATTTGCCGACCCGGTCGTCTGGTCGCGTCACCAGTAGCATCAGGACGGGCAGCTGCTCTTCCCGTTCGAGGATCGCCTGGTGAAGCTCGAGGCTCGCTCGATCCGCCCACTGAAGGCCGTCTATGATAATTACTGCGGGGACCTCGGCTGCGATGGCGCCGAACATGAGGCGAACGCCGAGCACCACCTGGTCGTGTCGCTGGGTGGCGGCGTCTTCGTCTTGCAGCTGCACCTCCTTTCCGGTGATCAGCTCGGCCAGGCGGGGGAGCAGCCGCTTGACACGCTCCGACTTGGTACTGATGGCGCCAAAAGTGGTCTCTAGCGCTGCGATGACTGTCTCGAAGCTATCGTCTGCAGCGGCGCCGGTGACCTCCCTCAGCATGTCGGTTACCGTGGCGTAGGGCAGATCGATCTTCACCGGCGAGCATTCGACACGATAGACCCGAGCCTCATCGGGCAGCTCGCTGACGAAGCTGTCGACCAGGGCGGTCTTGCCGATTCCCATCTCGCCCACGATGACCCGGGCGACCAGCTCGCCCCGCTTGGGCTGGTCGCCAGCTGCTGGGAGGCCGGGGTCGGTGGTCGAGGCCGGCGGCGGTGGGGTGCTCACCCCGGGATGGTGGACGGCGCGGTGATAGGCTGCGTGGAGATCTGCCTTCTCGGCGTCCCGACCCACCACGTCGTTCGGGTTGAACGCCATCTCGGCCATTTGCTCTTCGGCGGTCAAGGGCCGGAGCAAGAGGTAGACTCGCATGCGGTCCGGCACGTTGTGCGACTTGGCGTCGTCGAGATCGATGGCCGGACCATCGCGCCAGCGAAATTCGCGTCTCATCAGCCGGTATACGCCACCAGCGACCCACGTCTTGCCGAAGGGCGTGCGGCTGCCGAGCTGTTCGGCCAGGTAGTTGGCTGGGCGGTGGAGCGAATGGTGGCGCAAGTGGCCCTGCTTATCTCGCTCTCCGGCAACGATGCCGCGCACGACGGCGATCGAAGCGCGCATCTGGACCGGTAGGTCCTCCGAGTGACTCGCCAGAAACTCGTGAGTGTCTACGGCGATCAGGGCGGCTTCGTTGGGGGCACGGGAGGGGTTCGCCATCAGGCCCACGACCGCCCAAGCCGAAGTCTCCGACTCCCAGGACCAGACCGCTCCGCGCTTGTAGGCGATGTCGTCGAGGGTGGCGCGGGTGCTCTCGAGGGTGCGTTTGACCGCCGCCTCGCTTTGCACCTCCCGCAGGGCGTCGAGCCCTTCGAGGCGTAGCTTGATGACCGCCACGTGACGCACCTCACGGACGATCCGTTTCGAGGGCGACTGTTGGGCTGTTCCCAGGATGCTCGACTCGGAGGCTGCGGTGCGTGGCTTGCGCACCGCGGCCAAGGTCCGCTGCGGCTCTTCGTCATCATCGCTACCCCCGTCGCGACCGAGGATGTCGACCATCGTCTCTTCGACCGAGGTGTTGTCCACCAGCTGCCGGGCCTCGAGCAGGGCCCGGGCGATCACTGCCGCTAGCTCGCGAGAGGTCTGAAACCGATCCTCTGGCCGGCGGGCCAGGGCCTGCATCGTGATCTCGTCGAGCTTCGGCGGGACGTCGGCATCCACCGTCGAGGGGGCCTTGGCCGTGCCATAGCGCACCGCCTCGGCCAAAGCCTCCTCCTTGAGGGATCCATAGGGCGATTGGCCTGCCAGCAGCTCGTAGAGCACCACGCCTAGTGCATAGATGTCGCTGCGGCGGTCGACCTTCTCGCCTCGGGCCTGTTCCGGCGACATGTAGCTGAACTTGCCCTTCAGAACCCCAGCCTCTTCGCGGAACAGGTTGGCCGTGGCGATGCCGAAATCGGCGATCTTCACAATCCCGCCAAAGGAAATCAGGACGTTCTGTGGGGACACGTCGCGGTGCACGATGTCGAGGGGCAAGCCTCCCTCGTCCTTGCGCTCGTGGGCGTAGTGCAGGCCTTTGGCAACCTCGCCGACGATGAAGGAAGACACCCAAAAAGGCAGTCTTTTCTTGGCATTACGGCTCGCGCGCTTGAGCTTGCCGAGGTCGACTCCCTCGACGTATTCCATCGACAACAGCAGGTCGTCGTCATGGTGGAAGAAGTCGTAAACCTGGACGATGTTTGGGTGATTGAGGCGCGTGGCCAGGTGCGCTTCCTCGACGAACATGTGCCGAAATCGGCGGGAGGCGCTGTGTTCGGGCAGGATGCGCTTGACGACTAGCTGCTTGTAGGTCCCCTCGGCACCGCGCTTCTTGGCGAGGTAGACCTCCGCCATACCGCCTGCGCCCAGGCGGCGCTGCAGATCGAAGCCCGAGATCTCGACCTTACTCTGCTTCGGTGTGTCGCTCATCCCGTGCCGGCTCGATGGACCATCCCAATCGCCTGCTGCCCGGGCCCCCAGGCTTGGCGAGCCTCGCCAAGGAAGATAGCACGAGCGGACGTTGGGCATTTTGATCCTCGCCGAGATCACGTTAGAAACCTAGGCCCACGTGTACTAGCGTCGTCCCTCAGGAGAGGATTATGAGCCTTCCGCACCCCAATTTAGCGCTTTCCGCCATCCTTGCTGGTCTCCTTGTCGCTGTTCCCGTGGTCGAAGCTGAGGCCGCCCAGCCGCCAGACGATGACCCGGGCCCTGGCGAGCTCGAAGGTGACGACGACGACGATAACGACGACAACGACGACAACGACGACGACAACGATGCGTCGAGGCCGCCGCCGGTCGAAGACAAGCCGCCACCGCCGCCGGGAACCTGGGGCGTTGGTGGGACTGAAGAGGAAGGCAAGTACGCCCCAGGCGGAAAGACCGGCAAGCTCAAGGAGCTAGAAGACGAAGAGGAGGAGGATCGAGCACGCCTCGATACGCCTCCCGAGCTGCCCCCTCCGGGGTTTGCTTTTCTCGACACCACCATCGGTTTCGGATCCATGGTGATCGTGGCCCAGCCAACCGGCTCGACCACCATCGAGCCGACCGCTTCGTTCCTGATCGGTATCGGCTATCGCATTGGCGACGAGTGGGAGATCTCGGCCCGTTTTCCCATCTCAACCGGCGAGTCCAACGGTCCGATTGAGCCTTTCGTCGAAGACGCTCGTAATCCGGACGCTTACACCCAGATTGCGACCGGTGGGCTCGAGCTCGCCGTCAAACCCCACTTCATCCTGTCCCGGGATATGCGGCTGCCCATCGGGTTGGCGCTGGTTTTTCCAACCGCCAGCGGTGACATGTATCCCAACATCGACAGCCGAGCCGACCTGGGCAAGGCGATCGTCAACAAGGCGGCCTCTGCCAGCCGCGGTTGGGAGGAACGTGCCCTCTTTGCCCATCAGCGGATGAGCATCGTTCCTTCTGGTGGCGTCCTATGGTCCACGAGCGCCGGTCCCGGCATGCTGAACCTGGGTGCGGATCTCAAGCTCGAGCTGATGTTCGACACTGGCGCCAACGATCCTGTGGATCGGGATGGCGATGGGAATCCAGACTCGGAGGTGGACGAGACCGCCCCGAAGGACGAGGTTCACTCCACTGCGATCAACGTGGTGGTCGCCACCGAGGTCTTCTACGGCCTCTTCGACGGCCTATTGAGCCCTGGGTTCAGACTGTGGCTCGCCGGTGGCACTGCTGAGGAGTCCCTCTCGGTGGTCGGGTCCGGCGGCGGTGGCTTCGACCCCGGCGGGGTGCAGTTCGTTTTCGAGCCGGGCATCCATTCCCACGTTGGCTTCACCGAAGGCAACGGGTTCGGGATGGACTTCCGACTGGGCTACATGATCCCCATGGGTGGCGAGCTGGGCGGAGACAACGTACCCAACGCCGCGGTTGGTGGACTCAAGCTCGGCGCTGGGTTCTTTTTCTAGCGGGGCGGGGGGAGACCCCGCCCCTAGGACCGATTGGCCGCAGCTGGCTCACTCACCACAAGGGGCTGCGGTCAGTTGCAGGTTGACGGCGTCCACGGTGTCGTCGTCGTTCGGCGTGATCTCGGCCTCGGCCCAGAGCTCGCCGGCGCTGCACGCGCCGTCGCCGTCCGTGTCCTCGAGGGCCAAGACCACGATGGTCGAATCTCCGGCCACTTCGACGGTTTCGGTGAACGGCCCGAGATCGTCGAGCTCGACCTTCAAGACCGACTCTCTCGCTGCCTCTTCGTCGTCTGGGACGACTTCGAAGAACTCGAGTGAGATCGGGCCAGCTACAGCTTGCGCTGAGCTGATTTCGCCGGTGATTTCGTATTCCTGAGTGTCAGAGCAGCCCGCCAGTGCGGCTGCAGAAAACAGGGTGACCATCGCAAGCTTAATGTTCTTCATGTGATTCTCTCCGGGCTTCGATTCATCAAGTGACACCCCTCACAAGAGCAATGGCCATGCCAGGCGCGCGGTGGGCCCAACAGGGCGAAACTCCGTATTGGGTCGCGGGAAGAGTGACGTCACCGCTGTTGCTCCAGCGCCACAGGTGACGCCAAGCCACCACGCCGGCAGCGTGACGAAGGCAGCTCTCGCCCACCTAGTGGGCTCGCCTCGCCAGCGGGATCGTCAGTCAGAGCGGCGCTTGCCCCTGCCCATGCCCACCCGGTGTAGAATCCCCGTGACCTCGTGGTTCGGCGTCCTGACTACCCAGCGAGTCCACCATCATGAAGCCTCTCGTCATCATCAATCCCAACACCCAAGGCGGACGAACAGGTCGGCTCGCTGATGAGCTGGTCCGCATCATCTCCCGCTACCTGGGCCCGGTCGACAGCGCCTGCACGACCCACGCCCGTCACGGCGTCGAGATCGCCGAGCAAGCGGCTCGGGACGGACGGGACGCGGTCATCGTCGTAGGCGGCGACGGGACCGTTCACGAGGTGGCTAACGGACTGATGCTGGCTCGTGAGGACGGGGTTGCCCCGCCGAAGCTGGGCGTCGTCGGGCAGGGCACCGGTGGCGATTTCAGAAAGACCCTCGGTATCGACCACCGTCTGGACCACTACTGTAATGCCATCGCCAGTCGTCGCACTCGGGCCATCGACATGGGCAAGTTCCGCTATCGCGACCGGGCTGGCGCCGATGCCCAGGCTTATTTCATCAACATCTTGTCTGTGGGTATGGGAGGCATGGTCGATGAATACGTGGCCAGGCTGAGTGGCAAAATGAGCGGCACCCTGGCCTATTTCGCCGCCAGCGCCCGTGCCCTCATGAAGAGCGAGGTCGGCATTCTGGATTGCGTGGTCCATCAAGGAGACCAGCGACAGGAGCTCGAGATCCCGTGTCGCAGCATCGCCATCTGCAATGGACGCTATTTCGGCGGTGGCATGGAGGTCGCTCCGATGGCCAAGCTCGACGATGGCCTTTTCGACGTGATCTCACTTGGGGCAGCGCCGAGGCTCAAGTTCGCTCTGTCGTCGCTATCCATCTACTCGGGCAGTCACATCGCCCACGATGATGTCGAGGTGCTGAGCTGCGACCGCATCGATATCGAGCTGCGCAACGACAGCATTCGTGACCAGTTTCTCCTGGACGTCGACGGCGAGCCCCTCGGGACCTTGCCGCTCCAGATCGAGTTGGTGCCTGGCGCCCTCGAGGTTTTCGTGGGCGCCGGCTGATGCTCAGGTTCGGGCGCCACTGACCGGAGCGCCCGTGCACGGGTGACGCGCTCACCGAGCGCGTCGGGACCCGAAACCATGAGCGAAGCGAGCGAGGGCCAGAAACTAGCTAGTCTTGACGTGGCGCTGCGGCGCCTTTGCCAGGCTTGGTGAGGTAGCGGAACAGCTTGGAGCCTGTGCTCATCACCAGTGTGGCGTCTTTGGTCAACGACTTCTCGTAAGCCTCTAGGTTGCGCACGAAGGAATAGAACTCGGGGTCTTGTCCGTAGGCCTTGGCGTAGATCTTGGTGCCCTCTGCGTCACCCTCGCCTCGGAGCTCCTCGGCGCGCTTGTTGGCCTTGGCGAGGATGACCACCTGCTCACGGTCCGTTCGGGAGGTGATCTTGTCCGACTCCTCCTGGCCCTGGGCGCGATAGCCTTTGGCCAGTCGCTCACGTTCGGCCACCATTCGGTCGAAGACCGACCGCTGGACCTCTTTCGGCAGATCGAGGCGCTTGATACGCACGTCCACGACCTCGATCCCGAAATCGGTGGCCTTGACGCGCACCCGCTGGGTCACTCTGGCCATCATGGGACCGCGCTTGCCCCCCACCATGGCGCCCATGGTGTGTTTGGCCAGCTCCTGGCGCAGCTCGCTCAGCACCACCTCGTCGAGTCGCTTGCGGGCGTAATCCTCGTTGTTGACCGTCTTGTAGAAGAGCAGCGGCTCGATCACTCGCCAGCGGGTGATCGGGTCAGCCACCAGGCGCTTCTTGTCCTCCGTCAGATATTCCGATTCAGGCGCATCACTGGCCAACATGCGCTTCTCGACGTGGATGGCTTTTTCGGCGAAGGGAGTCTTGAAGGCCAGGCCCGGCTCCGTGAGCGTGCGCTTGGGTTTACCAAACTGCACGATGATGACGTATTCGGTTTCGTCGACGAAGACCGCCGCCGAGCCCGCCACGAACAGTGCGATGATGACTGCTGCGATGATGGCTGTAGTCTTTGACATCACTGGCCTCCCTGATTCTGGCCGCCGAGCAGATTTCCGCCGCCCAGGTTCAGCAAGGGAAGAGCGTTCTTCGCCACCCCCTGGTCGATGAACACTTTGTTCTTCACCCCACTCAGAATGCGCTCCATCGTCTCGAGATGAAGGCGCTCGCGGGTCACGCCGCGGGCCTTGCGATACTCGGTGAGCACCGCCAAGTAGCGGGTCGTCTCACCCTCAGCGCGTAGCACCCGTTCCTGCTTGTAGGCCTCGGCGGCTCGCATGACTTTCTGTGCTTGGCCGCGGGCTCGCGGGATGCGGTCCTCCTGATACCCGAAGGCCTTGTTGATCGTCTGCTCCCGCTCCTCGCGGGCTCGCACCACGTCGTGGAAGGCGTCTTTCACGGCATCGGGCACGTCCACCGGCAGCAGTTTCAGCTCGGTGATGAGAATCCCGCTCTCATAGAGGTTCATCAACTCCTGGAGCTTCTCCTTGGTGGCGATCTGAGCTCGCTCACGGCCCTTGGTCAGAATGTCCGTCGACTCGTCGACCGGGGCCTTCCCCTCGCTGTCGACTGGCTGCTTGTCGCCTTTGGGCTCTTTGTCTTTGGGCTTGTCGCCCTTGGGCTCTTTGTCTTTGGGCTTGTCGCCCTCAGCACCTTCGGGTCCCTCGCCATCGTCATCGTCTGGTGACGAGCCGGCTTTCGCCGCTCCAACGCGGGGCGTAAAATCTTCGATGGCCGAGGTGATGGTCATCTGCCCGACGACGCCGCGGAGGGCGACCTGGGCGGCGACCATCAGCGTGGCTTCTGGATCCTTGAGCTTGAAGAGGAACTTCAGCGGATCATCGACCCGGTATTGCACGATCATCTGGGCTTCGACGATGTTCTCATCGCCGGTCAGCATCTCGGCTTCGGTATCGACGCGCTTGGGGCCACTCTTGGTGCTTCGAAAGCCAATTTCGGCGCGTCGAACTTTGCTCATGTTGACCTTGTCGACCCGCTGCAAGAGGGGCACCGCGAAATGTAGCCCCGGTTGCTTCAGCTCCCCCGGCCCCTTGGCGGCCGCGCCGAAGGTGCGCACCACGCCGACCTCCCCTGGCTCGATGCTGAACAGGCCTGACAGGGCTACTAGAACCAGGATGGCTCCCCCAACAGCCGGTGCTATCCACCGCAATCGCTTGCGCATCGCGTCGCGGTATTCGGCCACGACGACCTTGATATCCGGACCGCCATCTTCATTGAAACGAGTTCTCATGGTCTTCGAATCCTTCGTGCGCCAACTGGGGGTCGGCGCGCTTTCGGGGCCATACCTCTACAACGCCTGGCGATGGCCGCAACCTGATTTGCGATGGGCCCAACCTGATTTCTGTGGTCCTGGCACTCGCCTTCAGGCCGGACCGAGCTCGTCGGGCAGCTCGAGCACGCCGACTGACGTCGTTCCGCCTTCCGCGGCAGGAGCTGGCAGAGCTCTTAGAAGGTGCCCATGACGCCCACGAAGCCAGGCCCGATCATGGGCAGTGCCCTGATGTTCAACAGCCCGTCGTCGTCATCATCATCGTCATCGTCGTCGTCATCGTCGTCGTCATCGTCGTCGTCATCGTCGTCGTCATCGTCGTCGTCGTCGCCATCGTTGTCGTCGTCGTCGCCCCTGTCGCCGTCGTCATCGTCGTCATCGCCGGCAAGGAAGAACAGAATCGTTCCAGCGGCGATGCCCACACCGCCAACCACCCAGCCAGCGGTGGAGATATTGCCATTCATCTTGGCAATGCTGAGATCATTTTCTGCCTCGGGGGGGCAGACGCCGTTCTCGCATTCCCAGTACTGGAGCACGTCGTTGGTCGACTGGATGGCCGCGATGCCGAAGCCGATGCCGACGCCGATGCCGACAGCCCCGGTCCCCCAGGCGATATAGGCCGGCAATTTCCCCATTCCGCTACCATCGTCGGCCTCGTCTGAGTCATCGTCTGGGTCCCCAGACATGGACTTCATGGTGATCTCGAGGGCCTCGACGTCCCCTTCGTGAAGCTCCAGCTTGGCGGTCCAATCCTCGTAACCCTCGGCCTGAGCCATCACCTCGTACTTGCCGGGGTTGTATTCGACCGCGCCGTCGCCGACGTCGAACTCATCGCCGTCGACGGTGAGATCGACTTGGTTGGCCTCGGGCTCGTAGACCGCGATCTCGAGGGTAGGGATACGGTCGTCGACCTCCTCGAGCAGCTTGGTGGCCTTTTTAGCGGCCTGCTTTTCGGCCCACTGGCGGGGCTTGGTTTCCGCGGCGGCCCGCAGCACCTCGGCCGCTCGGAGCAGGTCCTCGAGCTCGATGAGAGCTTGGCCCAGCCCCAGCTTGTATGACGGCGCCGGGATGAGATCGTCGGCCTTCTTGTACTTCTTGGCCGCCTTCTTGGCCTCCCCCTTGTGGAGCAGCGCCTTCGCCTCACGGCCCAGTTTCTGCGCCTCTCGACGGTCTTTCCAGGTTGGCTTCGCCAGCGCCACCGAGACGCTCAACAGCAACAAGAGCAGTACGGGCACCGAGATCCACAGTCGCTTCATCCGCATGATCGAGCCTTCCACGGGCACCTATATACCCTGTTTCCGCAGCGTGCGGAAACAGGGGCTCAGTTGCTTGGTGCCTCAGCCAGGCAGGCTGGCGTCATGGACAAACGTCCACGGTCTCAGCGCACCGCCGCAGGCGGCCGCCGACCGGTCGGATCACAACAGCGTGAGCTGCTGCTCAGGCGACGGAATCTTTGATCGCCTTGACCGGGCGGGCGCGTACGGCCCTGCTGGCGGGCTTTGCCTTGAAGATCGTGGGCTCTCCGGTGAACGGATTGATGCCCTTGCGCGCCTTGGTGGCAGGTCGACGCACGACGGTGAACTTCGCGTAGCCAGGTACGGTGAACACGCCAACGCGCTTGAGCTGCTTGTGACCGATGTCGGCGAGAGCATCCAGGATCGCGACTACCTGCTTACGGGTCAGGTCCTCGTGGGCATCGATCAGCGCGCCGAGCAGCGCGGTCTTGGTCATCGGAGCCTTCGTCGCAGCCTTCTTCTTGGTAGCCATATTCCAAATCCTCCCGTGAGACAGGGTCGTCCTGTGAGACAGGGTCGGGAACCAAGCACATCTCGTCGGCTGCTCCAATACGAAACTGCGTGCGACAGCGGGTTGGGGTCTCGAGCGCCAGGTCAATCGTCGTCTGCGACGTCGGTTTCGGGACGGGCGGTGTTCGCCCCATCGGAGGACAGTCGCAGGGGGACGACGAACCGAATGTCGCCACCTTTGGGCGTCGGGAACGTCAGCTTTCGTGCTGCTCGCAGCAGACATTGGCGCACCCGCGGGTCTGGGAAGCGCGACCCTGCTTCGAAGGCCTCATCGAGCAATCCGGTCTTGGAGACGTGAAATCGCACCACCAGCCGGCCCCACAGGCCGGGGGCGTAGGCGAGCCCGTTGCGGTAGCAGGCTTCAAAGGGCGCAAGTCCGGTTTCGACGCCCTGCTTCATCGCCGTGACGGGCAAGGTGCCGTCTCCAGGGACGATGAGATCATCCGGTGGCGGCAGGGGATCGTCCCCCGGCCCGACGCGCATGGCCACCCAGACGTTCGAGCCACGCCTGGCCCTGGGCAAAGGGAGATTAGCGAGCTTGCCCACCATGCATTGGGCCACCTCTGGGTCGTCCAGCTCGGTGTCGAGCAGTCGCGGCCTCCGCACCTTTCCAGCGCTGCTGACAGCGAAGCGGGCCTTGGTCCAACCTCGCAGGTGAGGGTCCTTGAAGGCTCCTAGGCGGTAGCAGTTGATGATGGGCTTCCACAAGTGCCTGCGGGCAGTTCGCTGCAGACCTTTGGCTGGGTGGGGGCCGGCCACTTTGTCGATGTTGACGATCACCCGGGGGTCCGGGTGTCCCGCGGGTCCCGGCAGCTCGCCCTGCAGCTCGCCCAGTCCGCCATCGTTCCAGTGACGGCGATCGAGGATGTCTCGCTGATAGTCGGCGCGGGTCTTTGGCGGGGGGCGCTGTCCCATCTTGTATGGCGTTTCGACCAGGATGGTCACCTTGAGTCGGCGCTCGCCACTGACGCCACTGCCACTGACTGTGGATGAGTCCGGGAGCCCAGCTTCGATGGTCTGTGACCCACCCTGTCCGGCATCGGTGGGTCCGGCGCCGGCGTCGCTGATCGATGCGCCCTTTGGTGCCAGCTGGTGGGGCCAGAGGGCGGGCGGTGGCGGGATGGGATGGGCCGGCGGGGGCTGTGGTGCAGCGGTACTGCCATCGCAGCTAGCCAGAGTGACCCACAGAGCAC
>JAUVCD010000870.1 GCA_030590865.1 Myxococcales bacterium
GCTGTTCTTCTGCGGGGTGCCAGACGACGAGCCCAGCTGCAAGCCGATGCGATCGGTTTCGGTCAACGGCTCGACCACCTATTCCGGCGACCCGACCTCGGGTGATGCTGATGGCGACGGTATCGACGACGGTACCGACAATTGCCCCAACGTCTTCAACCCAGTGCGTCCGATGGACAACGGCCAGCAAGGGGACTTCGACCTCGATGGTGAGGGCGATCCTTGCGATCCCTGTCCGCTCGATCCTGGCACCACCGATTGTTCGACCTACGACGGCAGCGACATCGACGCCGACGGAGTGCTCAACGACCAGGACAATTGTCCCAACGTGCCCAACGACGACCAGGCCGATGGGGACAACGATGGCAAGGGCGACGTTTGCGATTCTTGTCCAACGGTCTCCAACCCCAACGACTTGGCCTGTCCGGCGACCATCTACGCGATCAAGCAAGGCTCGGTGACTGGCCCCGTTGCGGTCGAGAACGCGCTGGTCACCGGTTGCTCCAATAGTGGCGGTTACTTCGTGCAGGTGAAGGCCGGGGACGCGGATTACATCGGCCCCGATTACTCGGGGATCTTCGTCTACGACGGGTCCACGGTGTGCAGCGGACCGTCATCCACCGTCGAGGTGGGCGAGCGGGTGACCCTCAACCCGGCCACCGCCAGCGAGTTCTACGGGCAAATTCAGCTGAGCCAGGCGTCGATCACCCAGCTCAGCTCAGGCGAAGCGGCACCCACGCCCGTGTCGGTCACCGCCGCTGCGGCCGGCGGGTCCCAGGCCACGGCCTTGGAGGGCGTGCTCGTCAAGGTAGACAGCGTGGTCGTCTCGGAGCTCGAGCCAGCCCCGGGCCCCGGTGACTCGAGCCCCACAGGCGAGTTCGTGGTGAACAGCGTGCTCCGGGTGAACGACTTTCTTCACCTGGCCAGCCCTTATCCAACGGTCACGACGCCCTACGCGTCGATCACCGGTATCCTCGACTATCGGAACGGCGCTCAGAAACTCGAGCCTCGGGACCAGACCGATCTCGAAGTAGGGACGCCGGTGCTGGTGGGCTTCGATCCCCCGCTGAGCTTCGCTCGCCAGGGCGATATGGGCATCGTCACCATCCCGACGCCTTTGACGGTGTCCCTGTCTGGGCCAGCGCAGACCAATACTTTCGTAACCATTGGCTCAGCCACGCCGGGAAGCCTCGTGGCCACGGGCGGAGGGGTTACCGTGCCCCAGGGATCGGCGACCGCGCCGGTGCTCGTCGATGCGCTTCAGCAGGCCATGGGGGTGACCCTCACCGCCTCGTTGAACAGCGTCCAGCTGATGGCTGACGTCAGGGTCGTGGGCGGTGGTGAGCAGCCTCAGGTTGCGTCCATCGATCCGCCGATTGTCTCCATGGCACCCCTGGGCACTGCTCCATTCACCGTTTATCTCGACATCCCGGCGGACAACCCGGGGGGCAATACGGTCACGCTCAGCTTGAACCCTGGAACCTTCGGGTCAGTGCCGGCCACCGTCCCGGTGCCTGCCGATCAGCTCTCGGCGGGTCTTACCTTCACGGCAGGCGCCCAGGAGGGCAACGAGGTGCTCACCGCCCTGCTCAATGGCGGCAGCGCTATGGCCAACATCGAGCTGAAGCTGGGTGGCGGCCTGGTGATTAACGAGGTCGACTACGATCAGATAGGAACGGACACCGAAGAGTTCGTCGAGATCCTCAACACCACCGGGGCGTCGGTCAGTCTCAATGGTCTGGCGCTGGTGCTGATGAACGGTTCGGGCAACAGCGAGTACCTGCGGCTCGACTTGTCCCCCGAGGGGTCCCTGGGGGCTGGCGAGTATTTGGTCGTGGGCAGCCCAACCTTGTTGAACACGGTGCCTTCGGCGGCCAAGACCATCGCCTTCGCTCTGGCCAGCAACAACGTTCAGAACGGTGCCCCTGATGCGCTGGGTGTCCTGGACGTCCAGGGAGGCGTGTTGCTCGATGCCCTGTCCTATGAGGGCTCGCTGACCTTGGGCGATATCATTGGAGTGGGCCCAACCAGCTTCGTGGAAGGCAATGCGACCGCCGTGCTCGACAACAACACAGCGGTGCGCACCCTGATTCGCAACCCGAACGGGAGCGACACCGACGACGCTGCGACCGACTGGGCCTACAGCTCGACGCCGACCCCAGGTGCGGTCAACGTGCCGTAGCGATGTGACCGAGAGGTCGCGCGCGAACGCACTGTGCCCCGCTCTGACAGAATAGTTGTCGCTTGCGCTTCCGTCCCGAGCACGCGCCCTCGCACGACTCCGAGCCTGATTTCTTGCTTAGGTCGGGGGCGGAGGCGGGAGGGAAGCGGGGGCGTTCTCGGGGGCGTGCGCGTGGGGGAAGGGGGGGGAGCAGATCAAGACATCGCTGAAGGGGCGAACCGGTTTTCGCCCAAGCAGAAGCGACCGCGCTAACAAGACGCACGCAGCGAAGCAGGCGAGGTGGCAAGTCACCTCGAGCGGCTCTATCGCTATGAGCTGCTGGGTGAAGCCGAGACCAGAGAGTTGCTCGCGAGTTGTTTGAGGGACGCGAGGGACCATCACTCTCTTGCAGCCTTCTTTTTCGGGTACTGGGTGAAGGTCTCGAGGTAGCGCTTCTCGTCGAGGCGCTTCAGGTCGCCGCCGACGGCGGTGGCGAGCAACTCATCGGCGATGATTCATCATGATGCGATAGTTTCCGGCGGCTCAGGGCCGGTGCCGGTTGAGCGCCTGAGCCCAACTGGGCGTTCGACGAGGTGCTCCCCGTCGTTCCCACCCGTCAGTGGGTGCTGAGCTTGCCCCATCAACTCCGCTATCTGGTGCTCGACGGCGTCTTCCACCGCGACCCGTCGGGACAGCTCGTCTGCTTCCCGCTGCCACCCCCGACTGGGCCACAGGTGGCGCAGCTGCTCGCCACGGTCCACAAGCGTATCGTCCGGCTGCTCCGCCGTCGCGGCCTGTGCCCTGGCCATTCCGAAAGTTCCAGCACCGACCCCACGACCGATCTCTTGTTCGAGCCGCTCGAGGTCCTGGCCCGTCTTGCATCCTTCGTCCCCCGTCCGCGAACCAACCTCCTCATCTACCACGGCGTGTTGGCCCCCAACGCCAAGTGGCGCCCCGAAGTGGTGGCCTACGGCGCCAACCCAAGGCCACGGCCAGCCAGACCCGGCCCGCGCCTGCCTCAGCGTCAGCGCTCACGTCAGACAAGCACCCGACCGCCCCTACCCTCGGGCCCCCGACCCCGGGTCGGGTAGCCCCAGCC
>JAUVCD010001013.1 GCA_030590865.1 Myxococcales bacterium
CAGGCCAAGCCTGCCGCCCCCCGAGCGCCGACCGCGCCCCGGACCGAGCGGTACCGGTTTCCCGAAGTCCAGGGCACAGACGATCCGCCAGCGCCCGATCCAACCTCCGACGATGGCGACGTCGGCAAGTCTTGGCTCCGCAAGATCCAAAACGCTCTGTAACGAGCGTAGCGCAGCGGTCCGCCCCCAACCCCCTCGCTGCGTTTTTGAAGGTGCTCACACAGGCCTACAGCGCCGCACAGGCCCTGTTCGGCGCCGAGTCTCCACCTGCCCGAGGACCGCAGAGCCCCCGCGAGCGCCCACTGGGAGCCGGATCCGGGGTGATAGTTGTCCGGCGAGAGCAGCGCAGCGGAAGCTGTGCGGCAGCCCATAGTTGTCCGGTGAACGGACAACGAAAAACAGACCAACTAAAACCTAAAGAAAGAAGGACGGCCGCTTTGCGGCCTGATTTCATAATCGGCCTTCGGCCGATGAACAACGCAGCGAGGAAGGGCTCTCGATCGACGCGCTGCGGATCGCACCCACCAAGGTGTGGAGACGCGGTGCCTACGCAATGCCAAGAAACACAGCCAGCGCCCTGTTGACGGCGAGCAGTGTCGCTTCGTCTACCGCGCCAAATGCAGAGCCGAGCTTGTCGCCTGCGACCGTGTGAGCCTTGTCGACCATGATTTCGGAGGTCTTCTTGAGCCCGTTATCGGCGCTAGGCTCAATGCGAATACGAAACAAGGGAGCATCTCGAAGCTCGCTCGTGACAGGCAGGATAGTCACCGACGGGTGCTCATCGAACAGGCTCGACTGAACGACCAGCGCAGGCCGCGGCTTTCCGTAGTCGCCCTGAAGCGCCACGGGGACAAGGTCCCCTCGTCTCACGGCGACCACCCTTCGGTGTCCGAAACGGCTTCGATCCGGGTCAGCGTTTCGGTTTCGTGCGGGTCCTCGTGAAGTAGCCGAGACTGCCGGCGACACTCATCCGCAAACCCAAGGCGCCTCGTGTCAGGCACCCAGATCTGAACAGGCCTCATCCCGGACGCCCGCAGTTTAGCTCTGTGCTCCTGGACACGCTTGGCAACCGATCTGGACATAGCACGCTCCGTTACATGTAACACCGCCATTGTTACATGTAACGCGTTTTAGTGTCAAGCGTAGTCCGGTCCTGAAATTAAAGCCACCTCGTCGGGCACTCTCTACCACCGCAGCGGGGACTTTCATCCACCCGTGCGGCCAGGCGATCGAGGTGAGCATTCCGCTCAGCGCCCCCGTCCTCGAGGTGCCGATCGTTGAGAAACGGCACCAAATCTCACCCTCGGGCAACTCGGCAAGGTAAGCTGTAGAAGGCTGCCTGCTGGAAGTTGCCATTTCCCTCAGACGCCACGCCAACATGAGCACCCCTACCCAAGATCAACACGAGCGCAGGCGCCATCCACGCCGCGATCTCAGAATGACGTTCTGGGTTCTTACCGCTGACGGCGATTCCGTCATCATGACTTCAGCCAACGTCAGTGTCGGTGGTGCATGCCTGCGGCCTCTGACCCAACGTGCCATTCTTCCGCCTGTCGGCAGCCGGCTTCAGCTTTGCATCACCACCCGGACCGACGTGGAGGAACTCAAGAACGTAGACCGGGGCGAAGTCATCCGACACACGTCAGACGGCATTGGCGTTCGATTCTTGAAGGATTGATTTCGAGTCTTGGCGACGTCAGGCTCGCCGCTGCGCGAGTTTGTCGAGCAGCACCATCTTGTCTGGCGTTTCTGGACTTGTGACCACCTGCGCGCCCTAGTCTTTTGGCGAGGTCGGCGAGTGTTGAGCGGGCTTCAGGTCAAACAGCGCGCGGTCGATATCGCGAGTGAGGAACCGATCGAGATCGCCGCGGAACTTGGTGGCGAAGGCCTCGTCTTTCTCCATCCGATCGAGGACCAGGGATCCGGCGAGTATCTTGCGCCGCGTCTCGTCCTTTCTGCTCTTGGCCTTCTCGTGCTGCTCCGCTCGCTTGAGCTGGTTCTTCAGCTTCTCGGATCTGCTCTTCGCCTCGGCTTCAATCTTGGCCTTCTTCTCGCGGGCCTCTCGGTCGAGTCGTTCGAGCTTTGCTTTGATGTCGTCGATTGTTTTAGCCATGCCGAACCACGTGCCACGGGTAACTGAGAGCTGTCAAGTCACCCAATGCAGCGCATGGGAGGGACGGGGCATGGCGCTTGTTTTCGTTGCTGGGGCCGCGCGATTTCTGTAGCGTTTTGTGGGAAGATCACGTACGTGCGCAGTTATACGTTGGCTGCGCCAACGTTCTGCTAACACCCATGGCAATCTACCACCTATCAGCAAAGGTCATCTCGCGCGGCCAAGGCCACTCTGCCGTGGCC
>JAUVCD010000262.1 GCA_030590865.1 Myxococcales bacterium
GTAGAGGCCGTCTCGGTTCGCAGCACGAAGCGGCCTAGCGAGACCAGCTGAAAGCCGTGACGGCGGGCGGCAGCGAGCTCGTCCTCGGTCAGACCGCCTTCCGGGCCGATGGCCAGGGCGAGGGCCTCTGGTTCGGACAAACCCTCGAGCGCCTGGTGGAGCCTGGTTTCTGAGCCAGGCTGCAGGCACAGAGCACGGCATCGGCCAGGCTTGGCGGCGTGAACGGCCAGAGCCTCCTGAAACGGCTCGGGCCCAACAACCTCTGGAGCGTCACCCCGACCGCACTGACGGGCCGCCTCGACGACGATGCGCCCAAGTCGAACCGCCAGACGGGCTGCCGTGGGACGGCTGACCGATCGGTGCGCTGTTGCAATGACGATCCGGGTGGCCCCCAGCTCGGTGGCGCTGCGGACAATCCCGTCGAGCTTGCTCCCCTTCACCGCTGATTGAATCACGGTGAGTTGACGGGCAGCCAGCAAGGTCGCCGGACGAAGGTGGCTCAGCCGCGCGCGCGCGCCCCCGCGGCTGATCGCGATGAGCTCGGCATCCGCCTCCAGTTGCGCCTGAGGATCGAAGGCGACGAACCGGTCGCCGACTTGTAGCCGGTGCACCTTGACGACGTAGCGGCGGGCAGGTGCTGCCAGCACGACCTCGCCTTCAGCCAAGGGATCGCAAGGCACTCGAATCATGTCTCGCCCCGGCGCAACGCGATGGACACCCAGGCATCGGGTCCGTCTCCTCGCTGGACGGTGCGCCGGTGGTCGAGCGGTAGCGTCAACCGATGGGCCACGTCGCGATAGGTCGCGAGCAGCTCGTCGTGCTCCGTAGCGAGCACCCCAGACAACAACAGCACACCACCAGGACGGACCCGGGACAGAAGCTCTGCTGCCATGGATTCGAGAACCCGGGCCTCGATGTTGGCCACAACGACGGCGAACTGCCCCTCGATCTGGTCCAGAGGCAAGCACTCGAGCGTCGCGCTAGCCAGTAGCCCGTTACGCTCAGCGTTTTCGGTCGCCACGGCGATGGCGTCAGCATCGCAATCGATGCCCCTCACCGATGCGGCGCCGAGCCGTAGCGCCAATAGGGCGAGGATCCCGCTGCCCGTGCCCACATCGAGCACCGGCTCGCCGGCGAAAGCAGCCCGCCGATCCTCGAGCTCGGTGGCCACCAGAGAGGTCGTGGCATGCAGCCCGGTTCCGAAGGCGCGGCCAGGATCGAGCACCAGCAGGTGCATTCCGGCCGGGATCACCGGCTCCTCCCAAGGAGGAACCACCATCACGCTTGGGGTCAGCGCAAATGCCGTGAAGTGCTCCTTGTATTTGTCACGCCACTCGTCGCCGACGAGCTCATCCAACAGGCAGGTCAGCCCCGGCTCCTGTCGGTTCACCGCCCGGCGCGCCCGGTCCGCCTCGCCGGCGGTGGCGAAGCTGGCTACCAGCCTCACCTGACCTGGACCGGGGCCTGGGACCAAGGTCGTTTCGTCGCGCAGCTCCACGCCCTCGGCTCCCAGCTCGAAAAGCAAGACGCCGAGCTCTTCGGCCCGTGGCGCCGGGCCGTCGACCAGCAAGAGTGGGAATCGCGGCGAAACCACCGAACCGACGAGGTCAGTCAAAGATGTTGACCGTCACCTGAGACTCGCTCGTGCTCGTCGTGACAATCACCACCGGGATCACGATCGCAGCAACGACTGCGACGCTAACCGGAATCCAGAACCAGGGACTGGTGAGAACGCCGCCGCTGTCACTGACGGCGATCCGCAGCGGGTTTTCCGCGTCGCCGCGGATGGCGATGGGCAGACCGGCTTTGCTGCGCGCCTCGATGTAGTACTCGACGAGCGGTGGCTCGACCACGTCCCCGGGGATGTCGACCGTGAACTTGCGCATCGCGTACTTGGCTTTGGTGGCCTTGAACTTCCCCTTCGTTCCGGCACGGTAGGAGACGCTGACCGTCGACACCTCGATGTCCGGATCGTCGATCTCACCCTCGAGACTGATGGTGGCGCCAGGATCGGCTTCGGCGGGCGACTGGTGATGGATCTTGACCTTCGATACCGCCAGACCGGTTTCCTCCTTGAGGCCGGGCTTGCCATCGTCCTCCCAGTCCTTGCGAACCTCGTCGAAGAAGTCACGGAACCGCGGCGACTCGGTATCAGGCAGTTGGTATTCTTCGTCGATCACCAACAAGCCGCGCACTGCACCGTCGGCCTCTTCGGTGCGCTGGAGCACGATGTAGTTGTACGCGAGCAGCTGGAAGACCTTGATCTTCTCTTCCCCGGCGATCCCAGGGCGCATCAGCGCCGCCGACAGGGTCTGGATGGACTCCTCGTACTTCTGCTCGTCGAAGTGCTTCTGGCCCTTCTTGATGAGCGACACGACGGACTGCTTCTTCTTGCTCTGGGCATGACTCACGCCAGGCAGCGCGATGCCGAGGCACAGCCCCAACAACATCGTCAGCAGCACCTTGAACCACCACCGCGGCGCGGTTTCCATCCGCAGAAGCGTCATGTGGGAAGCGTACAGGCGTGGGCCGTACAGGCCAACCAAAACTCTGGTGGGCCGAGGAACGACGAGACCGCCCCCATTGACCTGCGCTACTTGCCCGTAAAGTGGATACCAAGCACAAGGATGCCGTCCTTGTACTTGGGGCCAGCCATGAAGAAGATCTCCTTCTCCTTGGCCTTCACGTTGGCATTCAGCAGCGTCTTGCCGCCAGGCTTCTGGATCTTCGCAGCAACGTCGTACTTCTTGTCCTTGACCTCGTTCAGCTTGAAGGCCAGCTTGCCGCCGTTGGGGAGCGCGTGCTCGCTCCACTTGGCCTTGCTGAACGGCACGTCGGCCCGTTCGAGCAGCTCGTAAGTGTCGTAGGCGGAGAACGGCGGCTGCTTGAGCTGAGGCATGTCGCCGATCCGTGGGTCGATGCCCTTGCCGCTGTTGTTGGCGTAAAGGACGATGACCTTAGCGAGCGCCTCGGTCTGCTCAGGAGCGTCCTGCAACGGTTGCGCAACCGTCTCACCGTGGGCCGGCACGGAAGCAGTCACCAACGCGGGGGTCATCCCCACCGTGGCGAGCGCCGCCGCTGCAAGAATTGCTGCATACCTCATCGCTCACTCTCCAAGGTCTGTCACCCACACGACGGCGGTGGATCCGGCGGTGTGCTTCCCGGCGGACACGTAAAACACCGACCCCGACTGGGCGCCGAAGTCAACCGCGGCAATCTCTACCACGGGCTCGTCTTCGTCTTCTGCAGCGGCCTCGGTGTCGACCTTGCCACTAGGCGGCAGGCCTGGGGCAGCCTCGGCCGCGGCCGCCACCTCGGTGGCTACTGCGGGACGACTGGCCATCGCAACGGTGTCCGAGGTGGGAACCGCGTTGCCCCAGACGAACAGGGCCGCAGCAGCAGCTGCAGCTGCCCCAAAAACCGCGTAGATGAGACGAGAGTTATCGTTAGCTGGCGGACCATCAGCAACCTGCCTATCGGTCAGCGTTTCGAGCGCCGGCGCTCGGGGCAGCTCGACCACCTTGGCATCGCCATCCCCAGCACTGTCAGCCCCAGCACTGTCAGCCTCAGCACCGTCGGCTGCCTCGGCCTCGATTTGGGCCATGATGGCATCGGCGATGCAATCAGCGCGGTCATCGGCTGACACGGTCTCACGGAGGAAATCACCCACCTGTTCGAGCCCCGCAAGCTTGCCGCTGGCTTGCTCATCGGTGGCGAGCCTGGCCTCGAGCTCAGTGAGATCCGGCTCGTCGAGCTCGCCATCGAGATACCGCATCAGCTCGCGATCACTGATCGCGGGCAGCCCCTCGTCTGTCTTGCTGCCTGATATAGTCACGATTTCTTCTTGCCTCGGCTAGGCTCGCGGCCGGCATGCTCCCGATAACAGTCGGCTAGAGCGCGCTGCAATTTCTGCCGCGCGTGAAAAAGGCGGCTCATGATGGTGCCCTTGGACACCTCCATGGCCTCGGCCATCTCCTGATAGCTCATGCCTTCCACCTCACGCATGATGATGACGGCACGGTGGTAGGGCGGCAATGCATCGAGGGCCGTCTGGATTCGTTCAGCAATCTCCCGACGTCGCACCACGTCAAGGGGATTGGCACCCTCGATCCGCGCCAGGAAGGGGAAGGCCTCGGCATCTTCGGAAATATTCGGGTTCTCGAAGAGCTCGGCCTCACGGCGCGCCGGCTTTCGCATGAGGTCAATCGCCAGGTTGGTGACGATTCGATAGAGCCAGGTGAAGAACGATGACCCACCCTTGAAGCGCTCGAGGCTGCGATAAACGCGTAGAAAGGCCTCTTGGACGATATCTCGGGCATCATTTTCGTCACGCACCAGGCCGATGGCGATTGCAAAAGCGCGCCGCTGGTGCCGTTCAACCAGTTTTCGAAATGCAGCTCGATCGCCTTTTTGGGCTTGCTCCACGAGGACACGGTCTTCCTCCGCTTCTCGTCGCCGTTCCGCACGGTTGGACGCACTGGAACGCGCCGTATTCACTGGCACCCCTCGCGGCGGTCCGCCTTTGGGCATTGCAGCGTCAGCAGCGGCCGACCCATTGCCGGACGACTTGGCCGATCTCACGGCCTCAGCCGTGCCTTTCTTGGCTTTTGTGCCCTTTTTGCCGGGTTCGGCAGCAGAAGATGTAGGTGTTGTGCCCACAGATGAACAGTTGATCAGGTGACGAAACTCGGCGACAGCAGGCCCCACATAAACAGCGCTCGCCGATACTCGACCACCAGTCGCCTCAAGTCTAGCAAAGGTTGAATCGGTCGAGCAGTACAGGCCTCCCGGTCCAGAGGAAGTAGGAGCGGCCTCTGGTCGGGTTCACCACGGAGGCACAGAGGACACGGATGAGATTTGGGATGAGGGCACGGAGAACGCCTCGCCACCCAGCGGTCTGGGGTTGGCCCCCCCCGCCACGCAGCCGTTTGGGGAGGGGGCCCCAGCGCGCCACGCGCTGGGGGAGGGGTTTTTCCCAAAAACCCCTCAGAAGTACTGAGTGCGCCGGCCAGACGTCCAGCGAAGCGCGAAGCCGCTGTGCCCCGCTGCGACCGCCGCCGCCCAGGCACTGGGCGGTCGCAGCGGGGCACAGCGGCTTCGCACGCGACTCTCGGGCCAAGCACTACGGAGAGTCTAGTTCGCCTAGGGTAACCCGCATGTCGAAGACTCGCTCGCCACGAGCCACCTTGAGCGTGACCGTTTTGTTGACGCCGGCAATGGACGCCAGCCAGTGCAGCTCGTGAGGGTTGGCGATCGGCTTGCCATCGAAAGACAGGATGATGTCACCGAGGGCAATGCCCGCCTTGGCGGCTGCTTTGCCGGGCATCACGCGGGTGACCTTGGCCCCTTTGGGAGGCAGCTCGACACTTTGGGCATCCTCCAAGCTCACCGGATGAACGGCGATCCCAATGGCACTGCGCCGAATCTGTCCATCTCTCAGCAAGATCGGCAGCAACCGCACCACCATTTCCATGGGGATGGCAAACCCGATGTTGTTGGCGTTGGCGCGCACCGCTGCGTTCATGCCCACGACCTGACCGGCGAGGTTCAGCAGCGGGCCGCCCGAGTTGCCTGGGTTGATGCTGGCATCGGTCTGAAGGAAGTTGAAATAGCCTGACGGATCCAGTCCGTGCACGTCGTCACGGGTGCGACCTTTGGCCGACAGAATCCCGGCAGAGACCGTGTGCTCCAGCCCGAAAGGATTGCCGATGGCGACGACCCAGTCGCCTACCTGAAGCGCCGCTGAATCACCGATGGGCAAGGCAGCGAGGCCGTCTTGGTCCACCTTGAGCACCGCCACATCGGTCAGCTTGTCAGCACCGACGACGATGGCCCCAATCTCGCGGTCGTCATCGAATTTGATGACGATCTCGCTAGCGCCATCAATCACGTGGTTATTGGTCAGCAAGTACCCCGCGGAATCGTAGACGAAGCCGGTACCGACCCCCTGTGCCTGGGCGACCTCGCGGCCAAAGGCGTTCGTCTTCTTGATCCAGGCCTTGACGGTCACCACCGCCGGCCGGGCTTTGCTGACCAGTCCAGCCAGCGAAGGAAGCACTAGCGCCGCGGTGCTCGAGGGCGGTGGCGCATGAACCCTGGGCAGCGCAACACTGGCAACAGACTGGGCAGCGGAGACGGCTCCTGAGGGCAGGGCAGCCGAACTCTCGGACGCCGTTGTCGTGGAGCTGCCGAGGCCATCACAGCCCCCAACCACGACAACCCCGGCGAGCCATGCCAGCGCCCACCCATTGCCGCCCGTCCCCCGCTCGATCACTGGCCCTTCGATACCTCCACGAAGCGCATTCGCAGATCGTATAGCCCCTGGCTCAGCACCTGCTCCTCTTCACCGGTCAGGTTTCCCCGAGTTTTCTCCTGCAAGAGCGAGAGCAGCTCGATGTCTTGGCGAGCCATGATGAGATTCGGTTCGGCCTGTAACCTGGCCGCCTCGGACTCACCGGTGGCCCCCCCATTCCCGCCGTCAGCCTCAGGATCAGGCGCATCGCCCAGGTGCACGAAGGCCGTGCCGATGATGGACAAGGCGAAGGTCACGAAATCGAGCTCCGGTAGATCGTCTTGGGTGCCGATATCCTGCTCGTCGCTCACCGGATTTCTCCTCGTTAACTGCTCTGATCCGCAGCCGCGTCGGTAGGCTCGGTAGCGCCCTCTTCGGCCGGCGCCGGCTCTTCTTCGTCGTCCGTCGCCTCCAGCGCTGGCTGGGCCAAATCCACCCAGTCGACCTGTTCCGCCAGGTCGGGCAGCTTCTTCAGATCAGCCTCGAGGGCCTGGGAATCTTCCTTACTCCAGGTCGCCTTACGCGCGCAGATCCGCTTGTCCACCTCACCCCAAATAACTTTCTTAACCATTCGTCTTCCTCGTCACTCCCTGCAGCGGATCACCAGCGGTGCCACCGGATTGGGGGAGAACACATCTCAGAGTTTATCTTTCAGCAGATCGGCGAAGGTCCCGAAGGACGACTCGCGCTGCACTTTCTTCCGATAATCACGATAGGCCTGCTTCTCCGCGTCTTGCTTGACGGCGCGGATCGACAAACGGGGCTCGCCTCGTCGCGTGTCAGCGTCGATGACCTTGGCCTGCAGCCGCTTGCCGAGCGGGAAACTCTTGCGCAGATCGGTTCCTCGTGGAGTGCCCGTTTGCCCTGACGGAATGAAGGCCCGAGCATTGCGCCCGGTCGCGCCCACGATTCGGACGCCGAGACCCCCGTCGCGAATCTGCATGACCACCACATCCACAATCTTGTAGAGCTGCACCTTCCGGATGGTCGGGTGGTCCTTTTCGTCGTCAGGCGGAGCCGGATGGAGCGTGACCTTGCGCGCCTTGGTGTCGAGATAGGCGACCACCACGTCCAGATCGGTTCCTTCGGACACCACCTCTTTGGGGTGGTCCACCGGTGAGAAGGACAAGTCGGCGACGTGGCACAACCCGTCAATGCCAGGCTCGAGCTGAACGAAGGCACCAAAGTCGGTCAGCCGTACGACCTTTCCGGTGAGGCGTGTACCGGTGGCGTATTTCTTGGCGGCCTCATCCCAAGGATCGGCGGTCGTGGCCTTGTGGCTGAGCCACAGCTTGCCCTTCTCGTCGATCCGCAAGACCTCGACCTCGATCTCCCCGCCCGGTCGGAACAGCTCGGTGAGCCGAGCCGAGCGGTTGTGGCTGGCCTCAGTCATGTGAATCACGCCTTCAACGTCGGCAAAGTCTGGCAGAGCCACGAAAGCGCCCCATTGAAGAACCGTGCGGACGATAGCCTTGCACTTCATGCCCGGCTCGAGCTTGGTGAGCTCCTCCGCTCGCTTCTCCTTGTGCTCCGCTCGGAGGGTCTCCTTGCGCGAGACCACCACGTCGCGCCCCTTCTTGCCGTAGCGGGTGACAACGAAGCCAATCTTCTCGCCGAGCAAATGGCTGAGATCGGAACCGGGACGCAGCTCGACGTGGGAGGCCGGCGCAAAAGCGCGCACTCCCTTGTAGTCTACTTCGAGGCCACCCTTGATGACGCCGGTGACCCAGAAGTCGAGCTGGGTGTTCATTTCGAGCGCGGCTCGAAGCTCAGCGCGACTTTGGGTGGCGTCCCACGGGTCGGGACCGAGCATGAGCATACCCCCACGGGTCGACACGCTCTTGACCGTGGCGATCATCTGCTCGCCCTCTTTGGGCGGGATCTGGATGAGCTGCGTCCGATCAAAAATGCCTTCTGCCTTGCCCCCAGCCACATCGATCAAAACCGCTTGGGCGGTGAGCTTCGACACCCGACCAAACACGTCATCGCCAATGTTGAAGGCAGGCCGTTCAGGCTTGTTGTGCTTCCTGGGTCGCCGCGCTTCAGAGGTTGGGCCGTCGTCTGAGGACTCGGCCTGTTCCCCATTCGCGGGCTTCTTGCCACGCCGCCGACGCCGTCGACGCTTCTTTCGGTCGCCAGTGCTGCCGTCCGACTCGCCAGTGCTGCCGTCCGACTCGCTAGTGCTGCCGTCCGAGTCACTAGTGCCCTCAGCCGCAGGCTGTCCGTCAGAGGAGGAAGCTTCGGTAGCCTCGCTCGATTCCGCTGACTCGTCGGCAACCGGAGGCTCGGCGCTTTCGCTCGATTCCGATGGCTCGTCGACCGCCGGAGGCTCGGCGCTTTCGCTCGATTTCGCTGGCTCGTCGACAGCGGGAGGCGCAGGCGTCGCGCCTTCCGCCGGCTTGTCGGCAGCTGGAGGTGTGGGCGCGTCAGCCGAGGCTGAATCAACCACCGGCTCAGCGTCTGTCGACACGTTCGTCGCGTCGCTGTCTGCGACTGGTTCTTCGTCCGTTGCCATGCGTGCCTACCCGGAAAATAATGCGGGCCCAGGAGGCTCCGCGTCAGGCAACGGCGCGGGACCTTTCGGCGCCGCGCCACACGACGGCGCGCAACCTCTCAGCTGCGCACCAAAACACAGGGAACGGCATCCATAGCGCGAATCGGCTCACCGCGCGATGGGCAGATGGCGGTTTTTGCTCCCTGGACCGTCCGGGGAGGGCTCGGGCAGCGGCCGGGCGCTGGCTACGCTGACCCGGTCGGCGATGCGCTCGGCTATCGACTTGATGGCTTTTCCAACACTGCTGTCCGGTGCCGACCGCATCACCGGCGTGCCCGAATCTCCTGACTCACGCACCGCCGGATCTACCGGAATCTGCCCGAGCAAGGGAGCGCTGGAGAAATCGGCGATCAGCTGCCCTCCGCCCGAGCCGAATAGCTCGTGGCGCTTATCGCAGCCATCGCAGATGAAGTAGCTCTCGTTCTCGACGACCCCGAGGATGGGGACTTTGACCGTCTGCAGCATGCTAGCCGCCTTGTAGACGTCAGCCAGTGCCACGCCTTGTGGGGTCGTGACGAGCACTGCGCCGCTGGCCCGCACGTTCTGCGTGAGGGTGAGCGCCACATCGCCGGTGCCTGGCGGCAAGTCCACGATCAGATAGTCGAGCGTCCCCCAGTGGACGTCCTTGAGGAACTGCATCAGCGCCCCCTGAAGCATGGGCCCCCGCCAAATGACTGCCGCCTTGTCGCTCTCGAGCAAGAACCCAATGCTCATCAGCTTGATGCCATGACGCTCGAGAGGCTGAATGTGGCCATTACCGTCGCCCACCACCGGTCCGCTGACACCGAACATGGTCGGGATGCTGGGCCCGTACATATCGGCATCGAGCAACCCAACCGTGGCCCCCGAATCGGCAAGCGCAACAGCGACATTGGCCGCCACGGTGCTCTTGCCCACGCCCCCTTTGCCACTGACCACCAGGACGATGTTCTTCACCCCAGGACAGGGATCTCCCTCTTCAACCTGTCGACCCAGCTGCTTGACACCCCAGTCGATCTCGACCGCCGTCGCTCCTACACCCTTGACCGCCGCAACCACATCATCGCCAATCTTCTGGCGCAGCGGGCAGGCGGGGGTGGTCAAATCGACCCCGACCGTAACCTCGGTGCCTTTGATCTTTACGTTTCGGATCATCCCGAGCTCGGTGAGGGGGCGGCCGATCTCAGGATCATCAACCTTGGACAACGCGGCCTGAACTGCTTCTTCAGTGAGGGACATGGCGACACTCCCATAGGTCGTGAGTACCCCTTGGTCAAGGCCAGGGGAGGCGCAAAACCTGCTCGAACAAGACAAAAAGAAAGCGCGCCGACCGGTCCCGGAGGACCAGCGACGCGCTCGTCGTCGAGGGCCTGAGCCCTCAGGGGCGATCAGCCACCGGCCGAGCCGCTGGCGCTGGCGCTAGCGGACACCGACACGTTGACCGAGACAGAGGCCTCAGCGGCACCGGTGAACTTGGCCATCAGATCGGCACCGAAGGACGCCGCACAGGCAGGCACCTCGATAGCGGCCTCGAGAACGCCAACTGCCGTCTCGGCGACGTAGACCGCCGAGTCGACCACCAGAGCGCCCTGAACCTCGAAGACCAGGAAGATGGCCGGCAGGTTCGCCTCGAGCGTGGCCTTGAGATCGGCGTTGCCCTCGATGATGATCTGCGGCGGAGTGCACTCGGCGTCGATGCTGCCCTGAGCGTCGCAACCACCGGAACACTCAGCATCCACCTCGCAGCTCGGCGGGGTGAGCTCGGCTTCACAGCTCGGCGCAGTAATCTCGACGCTGCAGCCACCCTTGCACGAGCCTTCGCAGGTCGCAGTCGCCGGGACGACTTCGCAGGTACCGGTGCACTCGCCCTCGCAGGTGCCCTCGCAGGCTCCGTCGCAAGCGCCGGAGGTTTCCGTGGCCGCGCAGGTCCCTGAGCAGTCGCCGGTGCAGGTACCCGAACACCCGCCTTCGCAGGTGACCGAGCCGCTGGTTACGGTGCACTCGCCGGTGCACTCAGCACTGCACTCGCCGCTCAGCTCGCCGGGCTCGCAACGAACCTCGACGCTGCCGCCGTCGCAGCTGGCGTCAACCTGGCAACTCGCCTCGCAGTTGAGCTGGGCCGAGGCATTGACCTCACACTTGCCACCAATGACCTGAATGCTGACCGAGCCGCTGGCGCTGATGGCCGCGTCGATGCCGGCCGAAGCCAGGTTGCAGGCCGTGGTGACATCCTCGTCGGCCACGTCCGTCCCGTCGCCGACGTCGGGAACGCCAGTCTCACCGAGATCGGTAGCGATCTGGGCGCAAGCCACCGCGACGCTACCCTTCATCTCACCGGAGACCTTGATCAGCGCGTCCACGGCACCTTGGAAGGCCTCGATCTTCGCGACGATATCGGCTTCGCAGTTGAGGGAACCGAGAGGATCGTCACCACAGCCGCTCACCAAGAGCGCCGGCGCCGCAAGACCCAGGGCTAGAACCGGCGCTGCGCCGACTTTGTAGAATTTGCTCAAATTCATGTTCCAAAGACTCCTTAGTACATCCAGGTGCCGACCCCGGGGGGACGCCACGACTCACCACGCGGGCCGCGCGGAACCATGAGGTTCTGCATCGAATAGCACGACGGGGCAACAATTGCGGAGGGTGGTCACCCTTTCAAGAAGTAGGGGATCAGCTCGATCCAACCCCCAGAAAGCAACTAACACAATCGAGTCTGCGCGAAAAAGTCCGTCGCGTCCAGCTCAGGAGCGTCGGAATCGTGCGGCGTGTCCTGTCCCATCCCGGCGAGGGGCGCCGCTACCAGCAGGTGTACTGTTCTTTGAAGTCGTCACGAGGGAAGTAGCAGCGGTGGTAAACCGAGCTCGAAGAGGTGACCCCATCTCCCTCGTCGAGGCACTCGCCATGCGTGCCACTCGGGGACTGGGGACAGTCCGAGTCGACGGTACAAGCGTCCGGGAAGCTGCGGTCGAAGCACGCATGCTCGCCGTAGGAGATCTCGACGCAATCCCAAACGGAGGAGGGATCCGCGGCGCCGCAGTCCGTGGCA
>JAUVCD010000641.1 GCA_030590865.1 Myxococcales bacterium
GACCCGGAGAGCTTGTTGAACGGGATCGTCTCCATCGCTTTCCGGTTGTAGCTCATGTACCCGGAATGATACTCGGCCAGCCCCAGTCCGAACGCCCAATTCTCGATCGCCGTCAGCGTCTTGTTCGCCACCCACCACGTCGCTCATCAAACCGACAGCCACCTGGTGTCCGGTACCCTGGCGGTACTCACGATACCGGTCCGCGGCACCTGCCAGCGTGTCGGCGGCGACAATCACGTAGTCGACCGGGGCTTGTTCGACTGGAGGCACCGGCCCTGCAGGCGTTTCGGAGCCGCAGCCCAGCGCGGTGGTGAGCAGACTGAGCAACAGACTCGTGATCAGGGGTTTCATTAAAGCTCCTCCTCCTGTCCTGCTGTCGGGAGCACCGGTCATGATGCCTGCTCGACGACGGTTGCGCCAGGCGCTGGTGCGCAAGGGCACGGCTGCTCTAGGGCTCTGCTGTTCTAGGGCTCTGCTACTCTAAGGAAGGCCTTTGGCGTAAGCCGCGAGACCCTGACCGCGCATCATCACCTCGACGGCCGTCAGCGGATAGGGCACCGAGGCATCGTCCTGGCACTTAGGCGGCACCGAGCAAGCTGCCTGGCGAGCTAGCAGCAACCGGATAGCCCGATCGCGCAAGGCCTGAGCGAGGCTCTGCTCACGGCTCCACAGGTGGTGGCCAAAGAGGGTGGCCCGGAAATAGAACCGCTCGTGGTCTGCCAGGCCCGGACGATCGGCCAGCCGCGCCTGGGCGGTAGCTGGCTCGAGTAGCGCTTGGGCCGCGTCATCGAGCCAGGTGCTCAGCCGTCGGGCTCGATCCTGGTCGGAACGCCAGCCGGCCACCGAGTCGCGCTTTGCACGGGTGGTTGCGGCCAGCGCCATCAGTCGCATGGTCAAGGCGCCAACCGTGGGCGGGGCCGCCTGGTCGAGCGCTTGGTGGGCCGCCGGGACCGACAGGCCGCTCTCGAGCACCGCCGCACCTAGCGCCCAGAAGGCCGCCACCCCATCGTCGACGGCATCGAAGCGCTCGGCAACGCCTGCCGCCCAACGCCGCAGCTCGACCCGAGGCGCCGTCGTCTCAGGAGTCACGGCGATCTCGAGGGGCAACCGCTCGATGCGGCAAGCGGACAGGTCGCCGGCCCAATCGGTCCCAGGAGCGATCAGCGGCTCACCGTCAGTCCGACCGAGGCTCGCCAAAACACAGGGGCACTCTACGGCGACTGACACCCGGATGGCCGTGCCGTCGTCGACGAAAGTCGCCGGAAAGATCTGGCAGCCTCGTGGCTTGGCCGCCCCGCCCGCACTGGAGTGGATGCGGCACCGTTGGTCATCATCCAGAAAGGCGCAGCGCCCGTCGACCAACGTCACCGCGCACTGGGCACCAGCCACCGAGCCGGTCAGCGGCAGAAACAAATGGGCCGCCCCACGCGCCGCTCCGGGACCTGAGCCCGAGCGGCCATCGGCGAGCAACTCGGGTACCGCCGCCACGGCACGGTCGGCCTCGGCTGCGGAGAAGGCAATGGAGCCGTAGGACTGACAACAACCGCCGTTGCCGTCGCAGGTCAGGACAAATCGGTCGAGCACTTCGAGGGGCCGATCGCCATGGGCTTGGATCGGCGAGTTGGTGGCTTCGATACCGTCCACCAGCAGGCCCCGCTGCTGCAGCTCGATGAGCAGCGTTTCGAGCTCCGAGCTGCGGTGGTAGGCCCCAGCGCGCACCGCCGCGAGCACGATCCCGCCCAGGTCCCGGGTCCCATCGCAGCCCAGCAAGATCTGCAGTTGCCGCTCGTCGATCTCCAAGACTTCTTCGCGCAACGTGTCGTGCACGATCAGCAGCTCGCGACCTCCAACGAGGTGGCGCCTGAGCAGCGCGTGGTCAGCCAGGCGCGGGCGAAAGGGCAAGCTCACCGGCTGGCTCATGAGGAGATCTCGTCGATGAGCTGGGCGGCGCCGCTGCGTAGCTCATCGATTGGGTCGTGGTCTCGCACCGCCTCGAGGGCGGAGCGCAGGTCGGGCCAGACGGCGTAGCTGGCCGCGGTCAAGGCCGCCCTGCGCACTCGGGAGTCGGCGTGGGACAGGGCTCGAACAAACCGCGCTACCCGTTCGGGGCTCGGTTCCGGCGCAGTCAACGCCATGATCGCCAACCCACGGCGAAACCGCTCCAGGTCACTCGGGTCGTCGACCAGCTCGCCCCAGCTGTCCACGTCACAGCACGGCAGCTCGAACCGCACCTGAGAAAGCACCGCCTCGGCCCCTTGGCCCAGGGCCGCCACATAGATCACGCCCAGACGCCCGTCCTGCACCAGATAAAGAATGGTCTCAGGCTCGGCGGCAGCAAAGATCAACTGCCCAGGATGAAGCCCGGTGGGCGGCACGACGTTGGTGAGCTGCCAGCCGCAGCGATGCATGGCGTCATCGATAGCGTCGCGGGTGACGGTCTCACTCAACACGACGCGGCTGGACTGCTCAGTCATCGAGGCCCGACGGAACGTCTGCCGGGTCGGGGCGTCAAGCCGGGACCGCCAGGCGCTCAGCTCAGCACGATGACGACCCAGCCCACCGCGCCGGCAAGGACCACCAGGGCGGTCACGCCCAAGCTGGCCACCACCCAAACAAGTCGGGCGCGCCTGACCTCGACGCCGCCCCAGTCGTCAGCCAGCGCAGCCCGGCGAGCCGCCAGCGCCCAGGGCACCGAGGCCCCATGACTGATGACGACGATGACGAGCAACACCACGACCAGCGGTCTCATGATGATCTCGAAGCTCGCGGCCTCGACCACGCCGAGACCCACTTCCGCGATGAGCCAGCGCTGGACGGCCGAGGTGGGCGCCCCGGTCCCGGCAGCCTCCAGCAAGGCCTCGCCGCTGGCGATGATGGAAAGCGACATGCCAGCGGCGGCGGCCACGAACATCAAGGGGTAGCTGACCATGTGGGCGGCAAACAGACGGCTCACCAAAGCCGCTCGCCCGAGGCTCGCCGCCTGCGCCGAGCGCGATGGGACCACACCGGCCTGCGGGCCCTCTGCCATGGGCGCCGGATCGGAGCTCATGGGCAGCGATGATTACACACGGTCCCGCCCCCGCACAGGAGCGAGCATGGTAAAGGGGGCTCATGGCCAATCAGGCCGCGACCGTAACCCTCGAGACCGAACGGCTCCTCGTCACCCTGCCTGGACCGGAGGCGGCACCGCGCATGGTGACCTACTTCGAGACCAACCGGGCCCATCTGTCCCCCTGGGAGCCACCCTTTCCCAAAGGGATGTTCAGCAACGGTTTTTGGGAACGGCGACTGACCCAGAACCGACATGAGTACCGGGTCGGTCGCTCGATGCGACTGGTCTTTTTCGACCGCCACGAGCCTGACGGAGCCATCGTCGGCTTAGCCAATTTCACCCAATTCGTGCGAGGCGCCTTCATGGCCTGCACACTGGGCTACAGCCTCGACGAGGACGCCCAGGGTCAAGGACTGATGACCGAAGCGCTGCAAGCCAGCCTCCGGCACCTCTTCGGCGAGCTCGGCATGCATCGGGTGATGGCCAATCACATGCCCATCAACGAGCGCAGCGGTGCGCTACTCAAGCGCCTGGGCTTCCAAGTCGAAGGCTACGCCCGAGACTACATCTACATCAACGGCGCTTGGCGCGATCACATCCTCACCGCGCTCGTCCATGATGAGGCACCGCTGCCCGACTACTTGACCGGCGAGCTGGTGACCAAACGCCCATCGTAACGTGAGCGCCTAGCGTGACACGGCAGCCCCGGCTCGCTGGGCACCCAAGAGAGGCTAGCCTAGAGATATGCGACAAGGGATCTCCATCGGCCTGACCAGCTTGCTCATCGCGTGCTCGGCGTCCCAGCCACCGAGTCACGAGATCGATGAACCTCCCCGCCCCGATAGCGGCGCAACCTCCGGGGCCACCCGCGAGCCAGCAGCCGGGCAACCCACAGTACCCGACGCCGGAGCCAGCACGGACATCCCCGCTGACGGTGGCGCGGTGACCGACGGCGGAAGCTCAGCGAGCGGCAGCAACGCCTGCCCCACCGATATGGCACTGGTGGACGGTGACTACTGCGAAGATCTGCAGGTCAAATGCCTCCGCAAATGGGAGGCACCGCAGAACCACTTGTGGGTTTGTGAGGAAGTGGAGCAGCCGACGCGCTGTCTCGGGGCCACCCGCCCAATGCGCTACTGCATCGACCGCTACGAGTTCCCAAACCGCAAGGGCGTACGGCCCATGGTGATGCAGAACTTCTATCAGGCCCAGCTACACTGCCAGAAACGAGGCAAGCGGGTATGCACGGAGAGCGAGTGGACCAAGGCCTGCGAGGGACCAGACAACAAGCCCTTCCCTTACGGCTACGTGCGAGATCCCAAGAAGTGCCACGGCGATCAACCTTGGGACAACCCGAGCGGAAAGAAGCTCATCGCCCGCGACCCTGGCGAGCTCGAGCGATTGTGGCAAGGCGTAAAGAGCGGGTCGCAACCCAACTGCGTCAGCGACTATGGCGTCCACGACATGCCAGCCAATGCCGACGAGCTAGCCGCCTCGGAGACCTACGGCAAGGGCCCCAAGAGCGATTTTGACAACGTGACCACCGGCGGCCCCTGGTACCTGGGCGTGCGCAACATGTGCCGGCCCAAGATCTACTCCCACGACGAGAGCTTCGCCTATTACTACCTCAGCTGGCGCTGCTGTCAGGAGGCAGACGGCAAGCCTACCGAGCCACGAGCCCCCAAGCAGATCAAGCGAGACCTGAAGTGGAAGCGAATCCTGTGGCTCGCCCACCACTCGTGGATGATGCCCTTCAATCCGCTAGTGCCCGGGGATCCTGGCTACTCGTCGTCAGGACCCCGGGGGAAGTAGACTCGCCAGGCTAGCTGCAGGTCCCAGGGCCTGACGGACCTACGACGCAAGCGCCGGAACAACACGTGTCCTCGCTACTGCCGCCGGTGCACAGCGACGTGTTGGTATCCCAGAGCTGGCAGTTATCGTTGACCTCGTCGCACGACTCGAAGCAGTCCGCGTCACCGTCATTGGGCCCCGGGCAGGGGTCGCCCGTGTGCTGGCTGCACGTCCCACTCATGCACGAGTCGTTGCCGTTGCAGAACGCACCGTCCTCACAGCCCGAGTTGTTGGGATCGTTGGCCGTGCAGTTGTCGTTGCCCTCATCGCACGACTCGGCGCAGTCCGCATCGTCATCCACACCCGGGCAGGGGTCGCCTGTATGTGAGCAGGCGTCGTTGCTGCAGGTGTCGGTGCCGTTGCAGTACAGGCCGTCGTCGCAGGGCGCGTCGCCCGTCACGCTGTCGCACGTGCCGTCAACGGTCTGTGATGTGTTGCCGGCGAGGCAAGACTCACAAGGCTGACCGCACGGCTCGTTGCAGCAGACCCCCTCCACCACGGCGCAGAAGCCGGAGAGACACTGGCTGAGGT
>JAUVCD010000677.1 GCA_030590865.1 Myxococcales bacterium
AGGGGGAGCCGTTGGGGTCGTAACCGTTGCAGTCGACTTGCGGCTCCCGGCACATCTCGGAGCAATCTGCATCGCTGTCTGCTCCGTCGCAGGGATCGCCCGAGCCGAGGCAGCTACCGCTGCTGCACTGGTCGACGTCGGTACAAAACAGCCCGTCGTCGCAAGCGGCACCGTTGGGGTCGTCACCGTCGCAGTCATTCTGGGTCTCCCGGCACGTCTCGGAGCAGTCAGCATCGCCGTCGATGCCGCCGCAGGGATTGCCGGGGCTGGCGCAGGTGCCGCTCTGGCACTCCTCCTCCCCATCGCAGAACTGGCCATTGCTGGTGCACAGGGTGCCGTCGGTCACCGGCGGGTTGTTCACCACACCGTTGGTGCACAAATCAGACGTGCACTCGTCGCCGTCGATGAAGGGATCGTAGACGTTGACGACCTTGACGCCCCCACTGCCGTTGCACTGCAGCTCCTGACAGTCGGCCACCGTCTGGTCCTGGGACGGCAACGGCGTGCCGTTGACTGTGTCGATGTAGTCACACTGCTGTTGGTTGCTGCAGTAGTTATCGCGGCAAAAGACGTCGACCGGGCACTGGATGTGGTTGGTGCAACCGACGCAAATACCGTTGGCATCACAGTAGAGCGTCCCCTGGGACCCGCACGGCGTGTTCTGCGGCGCCAGCGGATTGGACGGGGTCATTCCCGTGCAGATGTCCTGGGTACAGCCGTTGTTGTCGTCCGGCAGGTCTGACGGATTGGCGATCTGGGTGACGCCTCCCGCGCCGTCGCATACCTGGGATGTGCAGTCACCCGGTTGTTGCGCTGGGATGACCGTGTTGCTCGTCGTGTAATCGGACGCGCAGATGCCACCGGTGCAGGTGCGGGTGGAGCAGAAGGTGTCGGAGGGCAGATGATCGCACTGGGAGGGGCCGTTGCACTCGACGCAGGAGCCGGCGCCGTCGCAAACTTCTTCATACTGTCCGTTCGGAACGGAGCAGGGGAAGTTCATGGGGCGAAGCGCATTGGTGGCCACGCCCTCGTTGCACAGGTCCTCGGTGCAGTCGTTGTCGTCTTCCGGCAGATCCGTGTCGTCGCTCGTTTCCACCTCGACGCCGTCCTGACAGATGATTTGCTGGCAATCCCCAACCACCTGCTCGCTGCCAGGAGCGAGAGAACCGTTGAGCGGCTCCGAGATGCAGAACCCGGTCCCAACGTTGCAGCTGTCCAACGTGCACCCGTTGCCGTCGTCGCACACACTGTTGTCCATGCAGCCGGGGTCGCAAAAGCCCTCCCAGGTGCAGGTGCCCGGAACGCCGTTCAAGTCACAGGACTCGCCGTCCGCCAATTGGGTGGACTCCAGGACCGCGTCGACACAGTCGTAGTACAGGCACGGCTCGTCGACCGGCTTGTCGGTACCCTCCTCCTGCGTCACCGCTACCCCATCCTCGCACCGCTCGGTCAGACAGTCGTAAGCCGTCTGCTCCGGTCGGTCGCCATCAGGCAGCACGCTGTGGCTGCAGACCCCGTCGGCCGAGCACGCCCCCACGGTGCAGGGGTTGCCGTCGTCACACCCCGAGTCGGCGATGCACGACGGCACCTCCTGGTACTCGGTGATGACCGAGCAGCCCACCACCCAAAGCGCGCCCGCCGCGAGCGCAACCGTGACCCACGCGCCAAGTCCTCCAGCCATGATCCGAAGCCTATCAGAGCACTCCCAGCTTGGCTGCCAATGCCGAGAGGCTCAAAGAGGCAACCACCACATCGTCGAGAGCCACAATCCACTGCGTATCAGATCTGCGGTCCGCCACGCCGTGATAGTGCGGTATCCGCGCAGTGCCACCAGCCCGGCCAACGGGTGGCGGGCGGAGCGCCGTTACACGCTGAGAAAGTAGACCAAGTAAAGTGGCTAGACCCCTGGCCGCCGGGTGCGCCGATTGACGTCAAAGGCCACGAACTTTGGCGTAGCCAGAGAACATCGCTGCGTAGATTGTGTCGTTGGCGCCCCAGGACAGGTACTTGATCGTCCAGCCTATCGCTTGCCACCGCGGCACCGTGACATCAGCCCAGGTGCCGCCTCCGTCGATCGAGTGCCACAGATTGGGGAGGCTCGACTGGGTAGCGTTCTCGGCCACCACGACGTGACCGCTCGTTGGATGCACGGCGAGGGCGGATGGCGCGACGATGTCCGGTGCTCCAATCTGTGTCAGCGTGGGCGATGACGAATCGCCATCGGTGATCTTCCAGAGCTCGTTCGGAACACAGAAGTAATAGACGCCAGTGCTCGATGGGCTGTGGCGCAAATGGCCTGTGAAGGGCGTGGTGAAAGAGAATGTCTGTCGCGAGGTCCAGGTTTCCCCAGTGTCGGTCGACTGCCATAGCCCGCTCGATGGATCGAGCAGCCAAACCACGCTCGCGTCGTTGTGGGCGAACATGACCCGCTGCTGCTTCTGGGTGTTGGACACGGTGGTCGCGAAGGTGGGGGTCGACCAACTGCCCGCATTGCCCAGTCCTAGCTTGCGACGTACCGAGCCCCCCTGAAAGGCCGCGATCAGGACCTCGTGGGTTCCGTCTTGGGTCAGCGCCGCGCCAGTGCAGCGTGGCGTCGCGGCGACGGTCGGCCAGGGCGCAGCAGTGCCGCTGAGAACCTCATTGGTCCAGTTGCCCGAGCCCCAAGGATCGGCATGGGTCCAACAGCCGCCGCCAGCGTTCGCGTCCCGTTCGCCGACGGTCAACACCATGGTGCCCGAGGGGCCTTCAGCGAGGTTCCAGCCCACCGTCGAGACGGGTGCATTGTCCGACATGGGCTGGGTCTCGAAGGCGTCGGTGGAGCGTAGCCAGGTCCAGTCGACGTCGGCCACTCCGACCTTCGCGGAATCGCTCGCCAGCGGATGAATCGCCCAGGAGGTGGTGACCGCGGTGCCACGGACGATGGGGTGCCAAAAGGCACCCGCATCACGGGTCCGCCACATCCCCGAGCGACCGAAGACGTACCAGCGGGTCGCGTCGTTGGGATCGATGACCGGATTGACCGAATCGAAGCCTCCCTTGTCGAGCATGAGCGACCCGAGGTTCTCGGACAGCCACCAGCTGGGTCCCGCAGGATCACTGATGCGGTAGTCGGTGACTGCCGCGGTCACCTTCTCCCATGCAGGAGGGCTACCGTCGTAGTCGGTCCAGCCAACTTTGGTCCCCGTCGCGCCCATGTTGTTTCCCGAGTGCGACACGAGCAAGCGGGTCGTCAGGTCGCCAGGAAGACGGATGGCGTCGATTCCAGCCCAGGTGTTGGTCGTCCCGGTCTCGTCGGCGTTCAACGCCGTCGGTCCGGAACCGGACATATCGCTCCAATTGGCAATCGCCCCGAAGCCAGCGCCGTTCCAGCGCAAGATACTGTTGGCGTTGCTGGACGCCGACACGCTGCGGCCGGTCGCGACATAGAGGCGCGTAGCGCCGTTTTCGACGACGGCGCGACAGGCTTGTGCATTGGCGAGCGCCCCCGGCGAATATGAGGTGACCGACGGTGTGGCGTGCACGCCGGTGATGCGGTGCACGCCCCCTCCTTGGTCGGCGGTGGCGAACAGGACACTGTCGCTCAGGGGGTCGATTTCCACAGAGGTGACGGCCTCCCCTGCCAGGGCAAGCTGGCTGCGGGCGCCACTGGAGAGCACAACGGCGTAGACCCCATCGACCGTTCCCAGGTAGGCGACGTCGTTGCCCTCATCGAGGGCGATCATCTTGCGGCCCGTTTGCCGGGGATGGTTCGGTGGCGCATTGCCTGCCGAAGCGCCTTTGGGGAGCGCTGCAATTTCGGTCCACAATGCAATCGTCTTGTTGTCGATATCGTAGTCACCGCGCCAAAAATGATTGTCGGTCCCCTGCCCATTCGCCGTGCTGCTGAACAGGTACACGCGGTTGGCCACGGTCGCTGAGAAACGCAAACCCGCCACACGGGTGTCGTTGGTGGTGGTGAGTCCGGTGTTGTTGGGGAACCAGTCATCTCCTCCGTTGGCCGAGAGGTGGACCCCCGCCACGTCCGCCCCGGATACGGCCAGGCCGGGCACGTGACCCACCGTCACGTCGGCGACGTCGCCGGCGTTCTGGAATCCGGCGCCCCAGATCCCGCTGGTATCGACCTCCACACCGGCGTCTGCCCCACCGGGGCTCTGTCCCCCGGTGCTGCTCGCGCCCTGACCACCCGCGCCGCCGGTCGCCGACGTCGTACCACCGGCGCCGGTGTGCGCGCCGCTCACAACATCGTCACCCCCGCAGCCCCACCCCCCCAGAGCGAGACCAACCACCATCCACGCACGCAACATGTAGACCTCGTCACAAGGCTACACCCATCGCCGCTTGCATGGCCTGGTGATTGTCCGTACCTGCCTGGCTGATGCCTGCAACCGCCGGGGTGGGACGTCACGACAGCTCAGCGCCAGCCCTGTCCTTGACCAGCCGGGAGCTCGCACCGGGTTCGCACTGGGGCACCGGAGTGAACAGCTTGCTGCTGGCACCCATTGAGCGGATTTCTCGAATGGGCAGGCCATGTCAACGCCCACCACGGGAAGCTCCGGTGCAGAGCCTGGAGGCCAGCCCTGGATCACCACCTCACCCCAATAACGGCACTACTGGGTTTGATGAGGCCCGTAGCCGTTGCACCCTCCGCCGCCAGGCGGCAGAACGAACGACAGACCAACCCTCCGAGAGAGCGAAGCACTGCGCAGGCTGCCCCTGCGCTCACCTGTGGCCATCAGCAACGCAGCAACCTGCGCTAGGAGACCCCTCATGAACAAGACATCCGTCTACTCCGTCACTTGGATGGCGCTCCGGGCACTCTCCAAGGCCGGCACGTCGGCCATGATCCTCGGTCTGGTCCTGGTAGCGCTACCTGGGGGTTGCGCCTCCGAGCCAGCCGGCGGCGACGGCGGCGGCGGCACCGGAGCCGCCAGCTCGAGCAACGGCGATGGCGGCGGTGGTGGGGCGGGAGCCAGCGGCGTGGCC
>JAUVCD010000504.1 GCA_030590865.1 Myxococcales bacterium
GTGCTCTCAGCGCGGTGAGCTCACCGGCCTGAGACCGCACACCGTGTTCCTCCGAATAGCGGAGCCGCTCGACGGCGTCGAGCGCGGCGCGGCGCTCACCGGTGCACATGGCGGCAACCGCATCGCGATGGCGCCAGGCTGTCTCGACGACGGCCCGATAGCGGCTCAGGGCTGCCTCTTCGTCCGTGTCGCCGCCGTCGGCCGTCGACCACTCGGCGGCGTGGCGACCGCGCTCGATGGCAACGAGCAGCTCGCGCAGTCCCTCATCGCAGCTGGTGAAGCGCGCAGGCTCAGGCGGCGTGGCCGCCCAAAACACCTGCCCGCTGACTTGCACCACCACCGCCACGCCAATCGCCCCAATCATGACGTAGTACAGCCCCTGGGCCAGCCGCCGACCGATCTTGCGCCGGCTCGAGAGCGAGCTCGGGGCCGTGCCGCTGGGCGGGTTACCCTCGGCCTGGCTGTCCTGGTCGTCCATGGTCACGCTTCCCTTGCACGGCTCGGCTCGTGGGGAAAGACAAGGGACACTCCGACCAGGCCGAAAGCTGAGGTAGGCTGGCCACGTGATCGTCACGGCTCAGCGCTCAGGACGCTGCCACCGCGGGCTGGTGGCGCTGATCTTCTGCGCCGTTACGCTATCTCTGACGACCACCAGCTGGGCTCAGCCCAAGGACAATCACTTCGCCGTCGACCTGTTTCAGGGCCCGATCCTGGCACCGACCCGCGTGACTTCGATGGGCGGCGCATATGCTGGTTATGCTGAGGGTATTTCTGGTTTCGTGTCCAATGCGGCCGCTCCGGCGGTACGCGAGCCCTTCAGCACGAGCTGGCTCGACATAGACTTGCAGCCGTCCATCTCGGTTCCCCTCAGCCTGTTTGAAAACAACGATTTTGACAACAGCGGGGACCTGGACGCTGACTACTCGAACTTCGTGTACTTATCCATCGGCACTCAGCTCCAGCTCGGACCCTTCGGGGCTGGTTTCTTCGGTGATCTGCAGCGCTACGTTCTGAGCTTTCCATCGCCGTCGGTAGAACAAGACCAGACCGTGGTCACTGTGGGCCGCTACCATGTGCTCTTCGGCTCCCATTTGTTCAACAACCAGCTTGTGGTTGGCGCTGGTGTGCGCGCCCTGACCCTGGGTATTGGAACCACGGATGCCGACCTGACCTTCGCCGGTCTGTCTCCCCAGATTGGCATGCTCATCAAACCTGATTGGACGCCCTTTCGATTTGGCGCCACCTATCGTCACGCTGTTTCAGCCGCCACGTCCATTGGTAGCGGGCGAAATGTCGATGACGCTGGCGTGGAGCGAGCCGGCCGACTGGTGCTGCCCGAGCGGGTCGAGCTGCCCTGGGAGGTCGAGCTCGGCATCGCGATTCAAGTGGGCTCCCGACCCCTCAACCCGGCCTGGATCAACCCCACCGAGCACGAGCAAGAGCTACGGGACAGCACCGCCGCTCGGGCTCGCGATCGTCGCCAGCGGGTCGACGAGAGGCTCGCCAGCTTCCCTCCCGGACCGCTACGGGAGCGGGTGCGGGCGAAGCTAGTCGCCAACAGTGAGCGGCTGGAGCGACGAGAGGAGCGCCAGCTCGAACGGGATCTGGCACGGCTGAAGGAGGAACGCCGCGCCCGGGTCGAGAACTGGCCGCGGGAGAGCCTGCTGTTGACCCTCGACTTGCTCGTGACCGGACCGGTCGATGGTGCCATCAGCCTGGAGCGCTTCTTGGCCCAAGAGCAGCCCGCGCCAGCCGGCAACCCTTGTGTCGTCATCGCGTCCGGTGAGGACGTGAACTTCTCGCCCCGCTTCGGTATCGAGATGGAGCCGGTGAGGCGGTGGGTGCACACCCGTTTCGGCAGCTACTACGAGCCGCCGCGCTACACCTACAGCACCGATTCCTGCAACGACCGAGTGGGCCGCCAGCACTTCACCTTTGGTGCGGATCTCAAGCTGTTCACCACCACGTGGTGGGGTCTGGTTCCCGAGGTGACTTACAAAGTGCAGGGCTACGGTGATCTGGCGCCACGCTACCAGAGCTTCGGCGCCACGATCGGCGTGTGGCATTGACCTGGAGCTTCGCCGCCGCGAGCCTCACTCTGACAAGATCAGCCACGATCGCAGCCGAATGGAAGCGCTGCCCGTGTAGGGTTGGCCGTTGTAGTAGCCCTCGTAGTCAAAGGTGTTGCTCCCGCCGATGGTCACCTGATCGGTGATGTCGATGACCTGGAAAGGCACCTCTTTACCTGGGCACCAGCCGCTGCGTCCGTACCACCAGGTGCCGTATTGGTTGGCCACCGTGCCTTGATCGACCTGATCCATGCAGCCGTATTGGGCGTCCGCATCCGACAGGGTCACCACGTTTTCGGTGCCGTTGACGAAGAAGTGGTGGGAGGTCACGCAGAATTCGGCGCAGTTGCCCGGACTCTCCATGCCATGGCCCGAGATGATGGAGGCAAGCTCTACCTTGGCGGTCTCGGCGGGGATGACGATATCCATGGGCTGGAAGCCATCGTTGTAGGTGGCGTTGAAGGGCACACCAAACGAATCGAACAGGTAGGTCGCCGTCGCGGGCTTGGCGGCCTTGCCCTGGGTGAAGAGACGCAGGTCGAGCTTGACCTCGTAACTGTTCTGACACTGGAACTTGAAGCGGTGAGTGCCGCCGCTCGAGAACAGGGGCAACAGGCCGCTGACGTCATGCACCCAGCGACCCTCGCGGTGGTAGGTCGTGATCCAGCGCCCGAGCTCGGTCGTGCAGTTCTCCGGGTCCTGAGGATCGTCGCAAATGTAGACATAGGACATGTAATCCCAAGCCGGACAGTCGCCGAACTCGCCGTCGCCGATACAGGCCATGGTCATGTCCAGCTCCATCGAGTCGAACCCTGCCATGGTCGCGGCATCGGGCAGCGCGACGTCGGTGGCACTGCCGTCAGAGCCGGTGCCCCCTGGGAAGACGTTCACGACCGTGGCTCCTTGAGCCTCTAGCCGGGCTTCCCGCTCCGCTTCGAAGTTGTATTGAACGACCTCGTTGGCCGCCATGCTGAGGTTGGGCGCGAACCAGCCCAACCCGTTATCGTAGCGCGTCGGATCGGCGTAGCTACCGATGTATCGGATCCGCTGGAAACGATCGATTCCGACGCCCCAGCGCGGATGGGTCATCACCGCGCCGAGCCACCCGGGCAGCGAGCCGGCGGCCTGGGTGATGAAGTGAACTCGCCTGGACCACCAGACTCGATCCTCTTCAGTCATGGCGGCGAGAGCTTCGTCCACCTTGGGCTCTAGGCCCCCGATGGCCGTCAGTGCGTCGATGCCCGAGTGGACCGAGACGAAGAAGAACCTGGTGTTCTTCGGCGCTCGCTCGAAGAGGGTGTTGACGTCACGATCCCATAGGGGGATCGGCCAGCTCGGCGACGTGGTCTGGCGCGGCTCATCTTGAATGAAGAGCAGGGCATCGCAGCCTGTCCAGCGGTCCTTCAGGTTGTAGTCTCCCTCGGTGGTCGCGATGGTCAGATCCGCTGCCGTCGCGTAGAGGGCGCTGTCGTCGGCCGCATCCGCGAAAGGCCGGGGGGTGAGGCCGAGCAGCTCACACTCATCGATCGGCTCGCTGCCCCCAGCACCGCCCCCGCCGCCAGTACCGCCGAGGCCACCCGAGCCCCCCGAGCTGCTCGTCGAGGTGGTCACCGGTTCGGTGGCATCCTCCGAGCACCCAGCGAAACAAAGCGCCGCGACAAAGCTCGTCGCCACGGCGAGTCCCATGAGCCATCCCAAGTTCATCCCTCCATGTTAGCGCCCTTGCAGCGGTTCGGCAGCCGAGGCCGACCAGCCGGCTGCTCGACAGGCTCTCAGTATCGATGCTGGAACAAGAGGTCGAGCCCACTGCTGGGGTGGTCGCCTAGCCCGACCGAGCCGCGGAGTCGCCAGCTTGGCGCGAAGCGCCAGTCGACGGTGAGACTGGTGTGCGACGCGGTCTCGGTATCCGAAGCGGTGGTCGTAGCCTCACTCTCATCGACGGCTCCCTGGACGGTGTCGCGCGCATAGCTCGCCTTGGCCGTCACGCTGTCGTTCAGCTGGTAGATGATGGCCGTGCTGACCGACCCTTGGCCTGAGGACACGCTGGTAGAGACACCAGGCGCCACGTCGCCCAGCATGGCGTTGAATTGTGCTGCTGCGATGCCTCGCCCGAGGTTCCCAGCCCGATCCTGAGCATCTGCCCCGCCTGGCCCCGCCGAGTCTTGCCCTTCTCCGAGAATCAAGAGCGACACGATTTGCTGCTCTGTGCGCGGCGGGTTGCTGCGAAATCGAATCTTCTCGCGGGCGATGGGCTTGAGCAGGCCTTCGTAGTCACAATAGACAATCGAGCCATCCGGTGCGTTCCAGTGAGAGGTCACGTTGACGTAAGGATTGCCCGGCTCCTGGTGTCGCAAGCGCACCAGCCCGCGATCGATCTCGAACACCTTGCCCAACAGATTGAGCTCGCCATCCGAGAGCCCTAGCTCGCCGCTGAGGCTCCCGTCGGTGTCCATTCGGATCGGCTTGTCCGGATCGGTGCCAAACTGAATCCGGAGCGACCCGCTGTCGACCTGCGCATCCACGAGCGTGACGGTGAGGCCATAGGGCGATCCTCCCTGTGAGCCCTCTGCGTCCTTGGGTGGCCGCAAGGAATGGGAGAGCACTACGTCCGGATGGTCCGCTAAGGGCTGCACCCGATTCGAGCTGCTCGCCGGCAGTCGCACCCGCAGCCGGGCCGCCGTCAGCCTCACGTCCACCTCCTCGGGCCGATTCTGGATGCTCAGTATCAGTCTTCCACTCGCCGTTCCGAGTGGAACCCCTTGTACAGCCAACGGGATCTGCTCAGTTTCGGGGACCGTGAAGGACCCGGTGACGGTCTTGATTGTCGTGCCATCCAGCTGAATGACTACCCAGCCCTCACCCCGGCCGCGGGCAGCCGATGCGGTGATGTCTTCGATCCGAATCAGGTTCGGCGTGGAGGTCAGTCGGGCATTCACGTCGTGCAGCTCCTGGCCCAGGCCGGGCATGTGCACGATGCCGTCCGACAGGGTCATGTCCGCATCGATCGATAGATCCCGGTCGAGTAGCTCGTGGTGGGTGATGCGGATCGCGCCATCGAGCTGTCCACCCAGTCGGCTCACCGGCTCAGACATCAGGGGGAGCGCCGTCCTCACCGGGAAGCGGTCCGCGGTGACCAGCATGGCGGCCGGCGCTTCGAGGTTCATTTGCGGCACGAACCCATCACGCCAGTTGAGGCTGCCATAGCCGGCGAAGCGCAGGCCGCCACCTCCCCGCACGTCCAGCTCGCTCTGGACGGCGATGACTCCGTCTCGTCCATCGCCTACGGGGTGAGCGCGGAACGTTGCGCGGTCGAAAGTTACCCCCCGGTCGAAGCTCAAATCCGCGACGTCCAGATCGACGTTCAGCCCCGGGGCATCAGAGCGCAGGTCTTGGAGGGCGAGGCGGCCCGAGAGGGCGCCGCTCACCCCGGCACGAGCGAGCGCGGGAACGGAGCCGAGGGGCAGGGCCGTCAGCTCGGCGGTCAGCGAACCGGTCCACCGATCGTCGAATTGTCCGAGGAGCCGTGCGCTCGGGTTGCCCTCGAGGGTGCCGTCCAGCGAGGCGATCTGGCGGTTCTTGTAACTGACCGATCCCTCGAGCCGACCGGTGCCGTCGTAGTAATTGGCCCGGAGATCCAGATCCACAGGGAGCGCCCATTGCCCGCCGCCGGCAGCCTCGGTGGTGGCGGGAGCTAGCGAATGGCCACGGGCTCGCACGGCCAAGGCCGGCCGACGGAGCGTTCCTTCGAGGTAAGCCGACAGCTCGATATCTCCAGCCACGCTCCCCAGGTGCTCACGGATGGGTACGGGGAGGGCCGTCCAGTGTTGAATCGGACGGCGTCCGACTTCGACGGTGATGCGCGTCGGCGCGTCGACCAGCGCATCGCGCGCCTTTGGGCCGCCGCTCAGCAAGCCATCCAGGTCCAGCTCGATACCCCCGTAAAGTCGTGCCAGCTCGCTGCCCGAGGCGGCAGCAGGCGGCGCTCCCGCCTCCTTGGGTTCCGAGCTGAGCAGCCTCACGTCGAAAGAGGTCTCGCCACTCACCCCATCGATGGCGCCCCCCAGTGCGAGGTCGAGGCGGTCGGTCGACCAGGACGGTGGCGCATCGGGCGCCGGGCGCCGGAGCGCCAAGGCCAGGCCCTCGGTTCGCAGCTGGATGTTCTTGAGCGAGGGCAGGCGCTGCTGCGGGCGGCGCGCAAGCTCCAGCGAGCCATCGACGATTCCGTCGATTCGCTCGAAGGGAATGGGTCGGGTCGGGTCGAACTGATCCCAGACCTCGGCAAGACAGCGAAGCTTGATCTGGCCCAAGGTGAGCGTCCCGCTACCGCTGACCTCACGCCATGTGGCAGCGCTCAACAGCGGACCGATGATCGTGCCGTCCGCCTTCTCGAAGCCGATGGTGGCGATCGTGCCGGCACAGGGATCGTCTTTGGTTGCGTCCGACAGCGCTTCGGAGACGAGGCTCAGCTTCACCTCAGGGCGCACCCGTTGTCCGTCGAACTGGGCCTCCAGCTCCAGGTTGACCCCCGAGATGACCAACATGCCAGCGTCCTGGATGACCAGCTTGGCGTGACCGTGCCGTCCGGTCTCATCCCGACTCAGATCGATGTCCACGTTGGCGACTCCGGTCAGCGGGTAGGGCAGGTCGAGCAACCGAGCCAGTGGTTCCAAATCGATGCCAGCGCCGACGAGCTTGCCGATCAGCTCTTGATTCTTCACCTGCAGAGACCCTTCGAGCTTGCCACCGGTAGCGCCGTGGACGCTCACACCGTCGATCCGCACGGTTCCACCGCCTGCCGTCACCCGCGCGATGCGACCCTTGAGGACCGTCGCGCCGCGACCCACAGACAGGCTCACGTTCCGGACCGTTGCCTTGGCTGGCTCGACGACGGCCAAGGCTTCGAGCTTTCGTTGGCGTGCATCGATGGCCACGGCGCGTACCGACGGGGCCGCAATGGGACCCTGAGCATGAACCCGGAAAGAGTCGAAGCGTTCACCTCCCAGCGTCAGCCCACCCCCCACGATGGCCGCCTCGAGCTGCAAGTTGTCGAGCTCCCCACGGACCCGGGTCGCCAGGTGAGCACCGCTCAACTGGGCCTTGGCGCAGGTCCCG
>JAUVCD010000485.1 GCA_030590865.1 Myxococcales bacterium
TTACAAAGCTGACGACTAGGCGCGCCTCCACGAGGGGGGCCGAAGCGGCCGATTAGCCTTCCTCTTCGCCTCGGAGGAAGTCTTCGAGCACCTTGGAAGCGATATCGAGCAGGTCGTAGACGGTGACCAGCCCGATGAGCCGGTTATCGTCATCCACCACCGGCAGGCTGCCGATGTTCTCATCCCGCATCAGTCCAAGCACCTCGAGGGTCGGTGTTTCCAGCCTCACCGTGATCGGGTCCTTGCGCATGATGTCCCCGACCATCAGCTCCTTGTCGTGCTGCCTCGAGTCGGCCACCAGGCGCAGGATGTCCCGAAACGACAAGAGGCCGACCAGGCGGCCATGATCGTCTTCCACCGGCACGTGACGGCTCTCTCGCCAGTCCATCACTTGAGCCGCTAGATCGACAGGGTCGGTGGCGCTGACCGTGTCCAGATCAGTGCTCATGAATTGGCCCACCGTCCGGTAGCTGGGGAACCAGTCCCGGGTGCGGTAGAGCTCGGCTAGAGGCCAGCGATGAACCGGGTCGCCTGTTTGTTGATTCTTGTGAATCGCCGCGGTGAGGCTGCGCATCCGCACATCGACCGGCGCTTCCGCCATCTTGGCCAGTGAGGTGAGCGCCCACTGAGAGCCGGTCTGCTGGGTCTCGACCCGCTCTTCCACCACCCCTAGGTAGCGGTCGATGTCTTCAGAAGCGATGCCGTAGGACGTCAGCCCGGTGCGGGCCGCCGGCAACAGCTCGTTCACGATCAGGTCTCGAGCGGTGAAGGTCTTGCCACCAATCCAGGCGAACTGGGCGTTCACGCCGTGACGTGCAGCGCCGAAGAAGTTGCCTTTGGCATGGTCGAACTCCATCACCTCGTCGATCCGCGGATACTCGTTGGACGTCCACGCCATGAGCCCATAGAAAAAGGCTGCATTGGCCACCTCGTCGAGCACCGTCGGACCGGCCGGCAAGATGCGATTCTCGATGCGCAGGTGAGGCACCCCATCGGCGATGCCGTAACAAGGTCGGTTCCAGCGCCACACCGTACCGGTGTGCATCCTCAGGGCACGGAGCTCGGGCACGCCTCCGTCGGCGATCACCTGGAGCGCGCTTCTCTCTTCTAGCGCCTCGGTGGACACCATGATCCGAAAACGAGTGATGTCGTCCTGGTAGATTTCGAGGATCGAGTTCTCGACCCAGCGATCTCCAAAGCTCACCCGCGGTGGCTTGGCCCGCATCCGATGCATGGAAGAACGCGCGTCGACGGACCGTTGAAACAAGGCGACCCGGGTCTCGTTCCACAGCCTCTGTCCAAACAGCAGGGGTGAGTTGACCGCCGCGGCCAGGACCGGCGCGCTGACCGCTTGGGCGAGGTTGTAGAGCTTCGCAAACTCATCCGGTGCCACCTGAAAGTGAACCTGAAAGCTGGTATTCGCGGCCTCGAGCATCACGTTGTCGTGGGTAATATCGAGCTCGTCGAGGCCTTTGATGACGATGCTGAAGGCCCCGTCACGAGCTGCGCTGATGGCCCGGTTGAGCTCGGCGTAGCGGGGCAGCGGCGTCATGTTGTCGAGCCCCAGGTGGGTGAGCCGAAGGGTGGGCAAGATGCCGGTGAGCGCGACCGCCGCGCCGAAGCCCTGGGCCGCCCGATCCACGTCGGTGAGCACCTCGTGTAACTCCGCCTCCATGGCGCTGAGACAGTGACCGCCGAACACCTGAGGCGACAGGTTGGCCTCCAGGTTGAAGCGCGCCAACTCGGTGGTCACCCGCTCGTCGCCCAAGGCCTCCAGAATCTCGACCGCGACCGGGGCGGGCTGTCTCGAGCCATCGATCAGGAACATCTCCTGTTCCGCCCCGATACGCCGCACGCCGGTCTCGATGGCACCGATCTGGATCAGCTTCTCGAGTCCCCGCAGGTCGTCGAGCACCGCACGGGTGAACTCGCGCATGGTGCGGTCGTCGGCATCAGTCGTGACGTCTTGGGTTCCCATGTACCTCGCCCTCCCCAACCCCAGGGCACGTGCTGCCCGTCGCTCGTGGCCGACGGGGCGCCTATATAGCACAGCCGCTGGAGGGTCCAAGTGGGCCCCCGAGAGCGGGAGCCGCAGCCTGGCGCGGCCCCGACAGAGCACTGCGGCCGAGCGGCCCTTTGGCGAACCATCGGAGCGACGGGGTCACGGACCGGTGGCCAGCCACTTGCCGTCGACCATCGCGCTGACCGCCCGCTGCGGGGCCATGGGCTGGGCGGTGGGCGGGATGAACAGCACGCCACCGTCGATGTGGTCGTAACGAATCAGCGCGCCGGTGACCAACTCGGGACCATTGACGGTCGCCACGGTCGTCGCCGTAGCGTCACCGATGGGCGGACGGCTGAGGACGATAGGCGCCAGCCAGGTCAGGCTGCCATCCGGGTTGACCATCACCCGCTCGTAGCTGCGGTTCTGCAACTCTGGGGGCGTGTAGATCTGGGCGCCGTTCACGAACTTCACTCGATCGAAGATCGCCTTGAAGTTGTGGTCGCTGATCCAGGTCGGATTGCAGTAGCTCATCATGTCGACGAACTGGCTGGGGTTGTACAGCTGTCCGTGGACCAAGTCGTAGCCATAGACGCCGATGCTGGCACCTGGATAGGGATAGGCGGGATCGCCGGAGACCCCGCAGGGCGCGTGCTCCCGCCCATGGTTGTGCCCCAGCTCGTGGACGGCGGTCTCGACCGCCATATCGCCTGAGTAGCCCAGGCCGATGGCCGCATGGGCCCACGAGTCGCTGGGGCCCCCGACAAAGCCGAGCCCGGCAACACAGCCGCCACTGCAATAGGCGCTGAACGAGTCTGCCGGCTCGAAGATGCCGTAGTAATAGTTGTTGGACGCAGCGCCGTCGGAGCTACGAAGATCGGCAACGGCGTTGAGCAGCTCGCTCCAGCCGTTGCCACCCGCCGCCACCGTCGAGCCCCAGCTGAGCGGCTGGCTGCGCACTTGAACGTCGATGCCCGACACGGGGTACATCCCGAAGAATAGGTCGGCATAACGCTGCAGCTGGGTGGCCGAGGTGTCCGGGAGGCGCCCTGAGCCATCACCGTTGTACTGAACCGGCACGAGAGTGATGGTCAGGTTGCCTGCCACCTGCGCCGGAATCGCTTCGAAGCTGCCCTCAGCGGTGGGAAACCGAGCCGCTGGGTTATCTGAAGACACCTGATCCACAGGCTGCAGTAGATCGACCCGATAGGTCATGCCGGACTGCATCTGAGCCGCTGGAACGGCGAAGTTGATGGTGCTAGCGAGCGTCCCCTCGGACGAGCTCCCCACCGGAGTCTCGACCTGCTCGATAGGCGAACTAGCACCGAAGCTGAGCCGCGCCGTGACCGGCTGCCCGTTGTAGCCACCGTCGGCGCTGTAGAAGACCCGAATCAGGGCATCACGGTTGGCCACAATGGGAATGGCCGAGCTGGTCGTCGAGCCACCCTGCATGATGGGCCGCGCCACGCTCTGGTACACCACGATGTCGGTGATGGTCACACCCTCGGTCGAAGCCATCGGCCCGGTCGGAGCGCCCGTCTCGCCACCCTGATCAGCTCCGCTACCGCCGCTGCCCGTCGCGCCGGCACCCGTGGCCCCCACGCCCTGCCCGCCCATGCCATCTGGACCGTCGCCGGGGCTTTGCGCGGCCCCGCTGAGCACCAAATCGTCCGCCCCAGTGAGCAAGTTGCAACCGAGGAGCCCTGTGGCCGCCACCGCCAAGGTGACGATGCTGATCCACGAGCAGGGAGTATTCTGCAATGCCATGGCTGGGCTATTCGCAAGACCGGTGCCGCCCTCCCCAGCGGCAACGACCCGCAGGCCCGCAGGCTGAGCAAACCTGGACGCCCGACCCCGCAGCTCCGCGTTGCCCTGGTCGAGGGGGCAGCTCGAGCCGTCCCCCATTGCCGGTCACCAAGAACAGGCCTACGCAATAAAACCCCAATCATTTCCGAACATTCTGAGGAGCTACCGAGCACCATGCTCCGCCCCACCGCCGCCCTTCCCACCAACCGCAGACCCCGAGCAGCTGGCGGATCACTGCACCGAGGCTCGAGCCAACGGTCGCGCCAGACTGGATCCCGTGAGGTTGCGACCATCGAGCCAGTTGGGCCTTCACGTTCCCACTGGAAAAAGACGACCTGCTCGTGGACAAGGCCAGATCCGTACGGATCGGCGGGCGCCCACCTCAGCCTCCAACAGGAGGCGCTGCCCGAGGGGTTTCCGACATGGCGATCACGCCCCGCTGAATGCGGTAACAAGCGCTCCCTAGGTGCATGCTCTCCGCCGTGAGGGTGGCGCCAGCCCGCATCAACTCGGTCAAGCTCTCCACCGCACCAGTGACACCATAGGGATCATCACAACCGTCCGTTCGGCCCAGCACCCTGACCGCCGCGCTCAAGACAAAGCCCTCGCCGTCGGACTCGACTACGCCGGGCCCAACCCGTCGTGCCCGCCGGCGGAACAGCAGATCGGCAAGGCGCTGCTCGGAGATGAAACCGGTGTGCAAGCCGAGCGAGTCAGGGACATCGGACTGGCGCACGCAGTGCCACGCAGGTGGGGCGTCAGATAGGTTCGCTAGGCCGCGGTTTAGCTCATCCATTGAGTCATCCTGCCCGGTCGAAGCGCGAGCGTCTGCCGGCTGGCACGCCGTCGTCGAAACGTGCTTGATCACGGTCCCAGAGGCACCGACGGTGGGCTTCAGAGAAGCGCCGCTGCTGCCATCCCAAGCACCTGCTGTGCCACCATGCCGCCCGACACCATAACCCCAAGGCATCGCGGGTCAGACGCCAAGGATGTCCTAGACCTACACTCGTTTTCTACCCTCCCTTCGAGGAGCCACCATGGCGATGCTCGAGCGATCCACTGGATCGATGCAAGTGGGCATCAATTTATCCAATTCGGCCGCAAGGCCGATCTGCACCGACGCTGACTCGTCGACGTATCCAGCAGTATTATGGCGACACTTGACCGATGTCGGGTCGTAGAAGTGAGCCATCGTTGGCGATACCAGGCCAACGGGCCGACCGCGCCTGCGGCTCTGTTCAGCTGTCGCCCAGAGCACCCAGTGAGGGATCATGACTAGCCAGTCAAAGCGTCCCGCAGCCGCTGAGCGAGCGCCGTGCCCTGCTCCTGGTCGAGCTCGCCCGCCGGCCAACCCACGCCCAACCCTTGCTCACCGTCCGGCTTGGGAATGATGTGGAAGTGAACGTGCTCCACAACCTGATGGGCCAGCGCCTCGTTGTTCTGCAACACATTCATGGCGCCGCTCCCAGTCACCATCTTGAGAGCACGACATAGCCTCGGCAACACCCGGCCGATGGCCGCGGAGGCCTCGTCACTCAGCGCATCCAGCGTCACCGCCGGCTCTTTGGGAATGACCAGCATGTGCCCGGCGCTCACAGGCCCGATGTCGAGAAAGGCCAGTACTTGGTCATCCTCGTAGATCTTGTGACACGGGATCTCGCCGGCAATGATCTTGGTAAAAATCGTCTCTGCCATCGAGACAGCATAGCGCCTCGCCGGGCCGAGGCGGAGCCGGTCTCGTCCGCTGGCCGCCCTGGCCACCGACTTGCCCATACCCCTACGGCTCGGCCTCGCCGCCGCCGTCGCATTCATGGATTAGGGTCGATAGTCGGCCACTAGCTCAGTGGGATGGAGCGTCTCGTAGATGCGCGCGTAGGCTGGTGAGACACGCTCGTCACCCACGATGGCGCCGCCGACCTGGAACAGCCACTGGGCCAGCCGCTCAGAGGTGGGCGAAAAGGGAAATACCGCAACCTTGATGCCCCCAGGACACTCGTTGCGCGCCCCGCCGAGCTCGCCGACCAGGGTCGCTTGCGGCTCGCCGAGATCGCCGAGGGTGTCGAGCCGTGAGGCCACCAGCGTCTTGCCGATGCGTTGCAAATCTGAGCACGTCTCGTCCCAGGTCTCCTGGCCCATGGCCAGGGTGTGGTCGAGCAGCTGATAGCAAGGGTCGAGCACCTGAGCCTTGACCACGTCGAAATCGGCGACGAAGCCCTGGGCGTCGAGGGTCTCGGCCTGGAGCGCAATCTCGAGCTTCCAGGTGTGACCGTGCAGCGAGATGCAAGGGCCGACATGGCCACGAACGTGGTGACCGAAATGGACGAAAACACTGCTGGTGACCGTATACATCCACTCTCCGGCGACGAGGCGCCCAGTGGCCGAAGGTACGTCACGGCTAGCGCACACGCAATCGGTGCCGCCAAACATGGCGGTCACCGCCCCCCAGCTTCCGCTATGCTCCGACCAGCCTGGAGAAGAACTGTCATGCGTCAGCGGCCACGACGGAACCGAAAGAACGCCCCCATCCGAGCCTTCCACCGGGAGACTACGCTCGGCCCGCAGCATTTCGTCTATCCCCTATTCGTCCACGAGCAGACCGAGAAACACCCCATCTCATCAATGCCTGGCTGCTTCCGGCTGGGACTCGATGACCTGAAGCACGAGGTGCAGGGCGCGCTTTCCGATGGCGTCAACGCGGTGGTGCTCTTCCCGGCAATCGACGACTCGCTGAAATCCTCTACCGGCACCGAGGCGCACAACCCGGACGGTCTCATACCCCGCTGCCTCCGAGCCCTGCGCGCTGAGTTTCCCGAGCTGGTGCTGTGCACCGACGTGGCCCTCGATCCCTACTCGTGCGACGGCCACGACGGCATCGTGTCCGAGGGCCGCATACTCAACGACGAGACGGTGGCGGTGCTGGTCAAACAGGCGCTCGCTCAGGCTGAGGCCGGCGCGGATATCATCGCCCCGAGCGACATGATGGATGGCCGGGTGGGAGCCATCCGCGACGCCCTCGATGAGGCCGGTCATGCCGAGGTGTCGGTCCTATCCTACACCGCCAAATACGCCTCAGCGTTCTACGGTCCCTTCCGCGATGCCCTCGAGTCGGCCCCCAAGTTCGGCGACAAGAAGACCTATCAGATGGACCCGGGCAACGTCCGCGAGACGCTGCGGGAGATCGAGCTCGACGAGGCCGAAGGCGCCGACATCCTGATGGTCAAGCCCGCAGGCCCCTATCTCGACGTGATCCGCAACATGCGTGAAGCTACCGCACTGCCCGTTGCCGCCTACCAAGTGAGCGGAGAGTACGCCATGCTCAAGGCCGCTGCCGCCAACGGCTGGCTGGATGAGCCGCAGGTGGTGCTCGAGAGCCTCACCGCAATCCGTCGCGCCGGCGCCGACATCATCTTCACCTACTACGCCCGCCAAGCTGCCCGCTGGTTGGGTTGAGGCGCATCAGCAGCCCTCCTCGAGCCGCGGGCACGGCGTCGGGGTGGGGGGGGGAAGGGGGGGGGGCCCCCCCCAACCGCCCCGGGGGGCGGGGGGGGTGGGGGGTGGGGGGTCACCAAGTTTGTGTGCCGGGGGGGGGGGACCCCGC
>JAUVCD010000481.1 GCA_030590865.1 Myxococcales bacterium
CGAGAGCATTGACCGGCTTGCTGAGAGTCTCTCAGGTGATGACGAGATAGTCGACCTGTCCGGGCCCTTCGTCGATGAGCAAGAGCAGCAGACGCTGAAGGTACGGCTGGACCATCTGTCCGAGCAATGGGGCAAGAGCACCCTGCTGATGAACGACGAGGACCACCGCCATGCGGAAGATGGTGAGGACGACCTGGAGGACCATGCGCCGACGAGCAAACAACTGGCTCACCGGGGCGTTGCTAGCTCGCCTCAGTTGGACGGTGACGATGCTGGCGGCGTGAACGGCTCGTTCGACCCGCTGCCAGGTGAGGGTTTTTCGGCCCCTCCGGTCAGCCATGGGCCGGACTCTTTGCCTGATGGTGGCTTCTCTTCTTCTGATGCCGGTAGCTCGCTCGATACCGACGGGGGGGGGCAGACCACGGCGAGTGGCTCCAAGCCTCGAGCGCTGGGCGCGGTCATCCTCATCGGAGCGCTGCTCGCCCTTGCCGTTTTGCTCTGGGCCATCTTCTATCGATGACTCACCGGCGGGCCTTGCGCGGGCTGCTAGCCGCCCGACTCGGCGTCAGAGTATATGAAGGTGATGAACCACGAGACGGGCCTCAGAACGTCCAGGCTTGACCGACTGGTGCGCCACACCGCTGGCCTCTTGTTGACGGTGGCATCACTCGTGGTTCTTGCTTGCGGGCCGCCGGGAGGGGCGACAACCGCGGGCAGCGCCGCGGGGGCTAGCCCCTCGCCCACCTCGGGAACGCCCCTGGAGCGCCTGTTTCCGCTGGTGGATCGCTACATCTATCAATACGTGGCCGAGACCGACTCGGGGGAGCAAGAGTCGCTAGTGGCGCGGGTGTCTCGCAGCGAGGCCGCCGGCGGTACACTCCTCCTTCCAGGTGGCAAGAAGACCTTCCGATATCAGGCAGACGGTGTGCTCCTCACCCGCCCTGACGGCGCGCCGGTCTACGTCCTGAAGCAACCGCTCACGGTCGGCAACAGCTGGCGGGGCGAGCACCGCGGCACCGTCGAGATCTTCGAGGTGAACGCCTCGGTTTCCGTGCCTGCTGGGGCTTTCGGCGGCTGCGTCACCACGGTCGAGCAACGGGGCGGTGACCGTCCCTTACGAGTGACGACCGTGTTCTGCCCCGACGTGGGCATCGTGTTGCTCGAAGCGACCAGCGGCGCCCAGCTCCAACGCCTCGCCCTCGAGAGCTACGGGCCGCCGGTCGAAATCGGTCCTGACGGCGTACGTCGCTTGCCGTGAAGGAAGAGGTATCCCCCGAGGTTCTGACGCTCGTACAATCGGCGGCGATGAACGAGTCCAAGCCAGACCAAGCGCTCGAGCTCGACACCTTCGGCTTGACCGATGTGGGCAAGAAACGTCCTCGCAACGAGGACCAGTTTCTCGTGGCGACTCTGCAGCGAGCCATGGCGGTTAGCCAGACGAGCCTCCCGACACCACAAGACCGGATCACTGTGCTGGGCCAGGCTGACGCTACCCTCTTGATGGTGGCCGATGGGATGGGTGGCACTCAGGGGGGCGACGTGGCCAGCACCATCGCCGTCCAAACCATCGCGGGCTACATGTGCAATGTCACGCCGTTCAAGCGGCGGCGGCCTCAAGGCACCATGACCGGGCTCAGCGATGGCCTTCGAGAGGCCCTGGCTGAAGGGGAGGCCAGCATCCAAGACGAAGCCTCGGTGCAAGCCTTGAGCATGGGAACGACCATGACCATCGCCTATGTGCTGTGGCCGCGAATGTACGTCGCTCACGTGGGGGACAGTCGCTGTTACCTGTTGCGGTCCGATTCGCTGGAGCAGGTTACTACCGATCACACCGTCGCCCAGCGGCTGGCGGAGCAAGGGGTCGAGGTAGGCGATGCGTCTGAGATGCACCATGTGCTCTGGAACGCCCTCGGTGGTGAGAAGAAACACGAGTCCGAGGTGTGCCGAATCGATTTGGTCGGGGGTGATCGGGTGATGCTCTGCACCGATGGCCTGACCAAGCACGTGCCCAACGCTCAGATCGCCAAGGTTCTGCGCGAAGGAAGTACTGCTGAGCAGTGCTGTCGGGTCCTGGTCGACCTGGCTCTTCGGGGGGGCGGCAGCGACAACGTCACCGTGGTGGTGGCTCGCGTCCCTGGTCAGGCTCCCGACCGCTCTCCGCAGAGCGTGCCCCGGGACGGCCTGTTCCGGAAAAAGAGCTGACCGCAGCTCGAGAGGCACCGTCGTCGTGGCGAGGGCGCGGCAAGCGTCGCTCGTTCCGGTCAGAACAGCTCGCCCATGTCCCAGTAGATCCCCACCGGCAGCTCGTCGTGGCCATCGGCCGAGTCGGGGGAGTAGACGACGTCGACTCGAATCATCACGGTCTCGCCGATCTGCAGCCGAGGACCGCCGCCCACCCCGACCTTGAGGCCTAGGCCCGTGCCATCGAGCTGGGGATCGATGCGGTAGCCGGCCCACACCCGGCCAGTGTCCGCCAGGGCGGTGGCCCCGAGACGCCAGCGTTGCTCGAAGAGCATGAAGCTCAAGAACATGGAGCGCAGCTCGAGATTGCCGAGCACCTTGACCAGGCCGTGATAGCGGCCCTGGGGCGGTCCCCGAAGCCCTCGCGAGCCGGTGAAGGAGCGGTCCTTGAAGACGCCGTATTGGCCCAGTTGGTAGAACGGCGGCTCCCCGAACTGCATGTCTCCCAACACCCGCAATGCGACGACCAAATGGTCGCGCAGCAGCGGCACGAAGAAGCGAGCGTCCGCCGTCACGCCGCCGAACCAGTGCTCGCTTCCCAGGGGTCCAGGGGGAGACAGGTACGCGCCAATCGAGTGGAACATGCCCTCTTGGGGTGCCGTCTCGTGGTCCCGGCTGTCGAATTGGCCGCCGGCCGCCAGGCGACCATGGCCCTGGCCATCTGGATCGACCCCGCGGATGAATGGCGCGCCCGCTTCATCTGTGGCGCCCGCGTCGACGGCGAGCTTGCTGCCTGCGTATGGCTCTATGAAGGACGCGCGGAGCATGCCGCCCACCAGCGCCGAGAGCCCGTAGCCCAGGTTGATCTGCCCGTTGAGCAGTGCCATGGGCGAGGTGGAGATATACTGGTTGACTCGTCCCGTCTCCGGACCCGTCCGCTCAGCCTGTGCCAGGCCTGGCTGGCTGGCGTTGCCGAGCCCGTAGTAACCGGAGTTGATGCGCCGGGTGAAGAACACCTCAGGGGTCAGCCGCAGCCGACCGCCGATCAGGTCGGGAAAGTTGAAGCGCAGGTAGTAGACCTGCATGGTCAGCTCGGCGCCCTCGGGTCCGTCCTTCACGGCGGTAACGAGGACCGTTTCGCCGCGCCAGCGATAAGGGTCGTAGCCTGGCTCGAACTGGGCGAGCGTCGCCATCGCTCCAAACAGAAAGCCGATGTCCGAGCTGCCGGCGATGGCAGGCACAATGGTGGGCTCGACACGGTTGGGGTCCAACGGTTCTGGCGCTGCCCCACGGCTAGGACTCTGGAGGCCAGTGAGAGCCAAGATCAGCAATGACTGGGCCGCCAGCCGATCAGGGCGCAGATCGCGGCAGCACGCCGGGGACATGGACGCCCAACGCTAGCACACCGGTCTGGCGCAAGCCTCGTTGCCGCTGGTCGTTCCCACGCTAGGCGCCCGCCTATTTGTCGGTGCAGTCTGGCGGGGCGCAGGGGCGCGTCTTGCTGGCTGTCACGCTGGCGTCACACATCCCATAGCCGGGCTGCTCTTTTGCAGCGTCTTCGCCGCACTGGCTCAGCGCCTGCTTGCCGTGCATCTTGCGACACACGAACTGCCACATGCCACGGTTATCCGAGTAGGTGCCTTTCAGGCATTGGGGCGCCTTGCTTTCCCTGCAGCTCTGGGTGACCTCGCCAGGCGTGCAGCCTGGGCGGCAGGTCAGCTTGCGTGGCGCGAGATACTTCTTCGATTGCTCACAGGCGCTGTCGATGGCGGCTCGCTTGGCGCTCGCTTCAGCGGCCTCAGCCGTCGCGCCTACCGCGTAGCCGTTGGCTTTCCATTGCCAGTGAGCCGTCTTCGGCTTGCAGCGATCACATGGATCGCCGGGCTGTCCCTGAACAGGGTGGGTGGTGAGGGCGAGGGCAGGGACGAGCACCGCCGCCGCAAGATGCACAACGCTTCGAGGGTCCATGGCAATCTCCCGGAGAGATCCTCTACATTACTCGCTCAGGCTCGATGATGGGCCACCGATTCGTTGGGCACCGTGGCGCTGGCGTCCAAGCCAGCGGTCGTGATAAGCCCAGCAGTCCTGGTGCCCAGCTGTCCTGGTGAAGGGGGCCAGGGCGACGGCAAGCCGATGCAGATTCGGGTCATCACCTACAACGTGCACAAGTGTATCGGCGGCGTCGATCGGCAGTATCGTCCCAAGCGGATCCACGAGACGATCGAGCACTACCATCCGGACGTGGTGCTGCTCCAAGAGGTCGATAGGAACGCCAAGCGCAGCCGGGGCGATCATCAGACTGAGCTGCTGGGCGACATGCTGGGCATGCGCCACCGGGCCTACTACCCCAACGTGACGCTTCGTCGTGGCGGCGCCTACGGCAATGCCATCCTCAGTCGCTTTCCGCTGACTGACGCTCAGAACATCGATCTGACCGTTCCGCCCAAGAAGCGTCGCGGCGTGGTGCACGCTTGTGCTCGGATCCGGCCAGATGGTGAAAGCCACACCGGTACGCTGCATGTCTTCAACATGCACCTCGGGCTCATGGGCCTGGAGCGCAAGATCCAGCTGCGCCGCTTTCTCGAAGCGGAGCCCATCACTGAGCTCCATCCCGATGCGCCAGTGGTCGTTGGCGGCGATCTCAATGATCTCTATGGCACCCTCGGGCCCAAGCTGCTCGAGCCGGCGGGTTTTCGGACAGGTCGCAACCTTGGGGCAACCTTTCCAGCCTATGCGCCGCTGCGGGCTCTCGACGGCCTCTACGTGCGTGGCCAGATCGTCATCGAGCACATGTTCCGAGCCGCCGTCGGTGTGGCCAAGCGTGCCTCCGACCACCTGCCGCTAGTGGCCGACCTGGTGATCGCAGGCTCAGAGGACCCGTGATCAACCGGTCTGCTGGAAGGGAGCCAGCAGACTGCGGGTCGTAATGCGTCCGCCCCAGGCAGGTCTGCATGCTACAACCCCTTTCGAGGGAGAGGCCGTTGGCTGCTGCGTCACGCTGTCCAGACCGAGGTGAGTTCGCCGATTTGATCGCAGGCCGGCACCCACCGGAGCGGAGTCGGTCGCTGGTCGACCATCTTGGCGACTGCGTGTCGTGTCTCGAGGTGGCTGGTGCGCTCGAAGACGAGCTATCCCCGGCCGATGGTGAGCTGACTGCAGGCGAGGATGAGCTGTTGCTTGGTCGCTATCGAGTGGAGGAGGAAAGGGGAGCGAGGGGCTTTGGCACGGTCTATGTCGCCTTCGACAGCCAGCTGGGGCGCAAAGTAGACCTGGTTCTCTTGCGATCGACTCGCCTGTCGCCGGCCGAGTCGACGGAGCCGGCTGGGGATGGTGGCGAGGCCACGGTCGCGCAGTCGCCATCGCGCATCGCGCTCGTGATCTATGGGCGACGCCTGATTGAGTTGGACCACCCCAACATCGTGACCGTCCTCGACGCCGGCATCGTCGCGGCTGGCGTGGTGTGGGCGACCGAGCACGTTCGGGGTCGGTCGCTGGCCACCTGGCTCGAGGTTGGTCGCCCAAGCTGGCGCCGCATCGTGGGAGCCTATGGGCAGGCTGCACGGGGCTTGGCGGCGGCTCACGACGCTGGCTTGGTCCACGGTGACATTCGGCCCGAGCACATTCTGCTCGGCGATGACGGGCGCGCGCGAGTGACCGGATTCTGGCAAGGCGCCCCAGGGCTCGGCGGGACCGGCGATGCTGCGGCCAGTGCCTCACCCTATCTGGCGCCGGAGCAGCGCCGTCGTGGCAAGGCGCGCCCCCGAGCAGACCAGTTTGCCTTCTGCGCTGCCCTGGCCGAGGCGCTGAGTGGTCGGATTCCGAAGGTCGGCGCTACCCTCGACGCCCTGCTGGACACCATTGCGACAGAGCGCAATGAAGGGGTGCCAGAAGAGGTGCTCTCTGTCTTGGCGCGAGGGTTGCTGCGACGGCCTCAGGATCGGCATCGCGACCTGCACGAGGTCGTTGCTGAGCTCGAAGAGTTGAGCGTGGTCGCTGCGGCCGATGCTGCCGCTGGGCCCCCATCGTCCAACCATCGGCTTCCGCTCGTCGTGGCCGCCGTGGCCATTGTCGCCGTGTTCATCATCGCCCTGCGCGAGGCTCCCACCGGCGGGGCGGACGGGGCCTCGGGCCAACCGAAGTCTCCAGCCAGCGCTTTTCCGGCGCCGGAGCCTTACGAGCCCATGCCCATGGCCCCCATGATGCCGGCCGAGCCAGCGCTCCCCCTCGATCGTCCAGCCTTGCGGCCCGAGCTGGCCTTTGCCTTTGATGCCAAGACGCCGGCGGGCAAGCAACGCCGTCAGGCTATCGAGAAGCAGCAGGCGGGCGACGGTCCTGGCTGCCTCCAGGCCCTCCGACGGGCCGAGTTGATAGACCCCAAGATGCGCGGTCGTGCTGACATCGAGCGCATTCGGGCTATCTGCCTGATGCACTCGGGCAAGTGTGCCGAGGGGCGCAAGCGTCTCGCCGAGGGTTTCAAGAAACACAAGGTCGAGCGCACCGAAGCGCAGCTCGAGCGGATGATCGACGCCCAGGCCCCCACCAAGTGCAAGAGTGAGGATGGCCAGGCGCGAGACGCCGTATCGAAGCTCTACAAAGAGGCCCTCCACGCCTCCAAAGAGGGCAGCCTGGCCGAGTGTCGCGCGCTGGGAAAACAGGCTCGCAAGCTCGCCAAGAAGTACGACGACGATGAGCGCAAATCGCTCCTCTCGATGCTCTATGGGACCCAGCGGGCGGTGGCCAAGTGTGTGGCCGAGCGCGGCAGCTGCAAAGAAGCCAGGAAGATGTGGCTCCGCGACTACCGGGCTCTCTATCCCGATCGAATGACTGACGAACAGTGGGAGCGCAGTCGCGACCAGATGTTCACCAGCAGTTTCCCGATGTGTCGCTAGTGCTGCCGCCGAGACTCGACCGCTTTGCAGCGGTGCGCAGAGCCGCGACTCTGCTCTATAATGCCGATTGCGCTTCTGGCTCGAGTGACATCGCCATGGATCATCCACTGCTCGACGACTCTTTCATTGCGGCCCAGATCGACCAGGCGGTCGAGCCGCTGGTCGGTAAGGTGAGCGATGAAGATCTCGCCTGGCTGAGGGCAAGGCTCGCGGCATTGCTGGAGGACGATCCGGCGGCGGCCAAAGTTCTCATCGGTGCCTATCCGCGACAGGTCGACGAAAGCGGCGCGCGGGTCAAGCCTCCGCTTCGTGGGGCCACCGAGATGGACGGAGAGCAGCGCGGGTCAGGCAGCGCCTGAGGGCTGTGGATTGTTTCCATCGCACCAGGCGC
>JAUVCD010001023.1 GCA_030590865.1 Myxococcales bacterium
TTGCTTGTCTGGATCGACATCCACCAGGCCGCGCTCTTCCGCCGCCTTGAGCAAGGCGTTGAAGGTCTTGAAACCGTGGTATTCGTGGTTGAAACCGGGGTTCACACGCCCCAGGGTTTGTTTGACCATCGAGCTCCAGACGTTCTCGTAATCTTGGGCCAGGGAGCGCACCACCTCCATCACTTGCTCGATACCCTCGACCTGCTTGTCCTCGGCAGACGGGTCTTTACTGGAGCGACGCCGACGGGGCTTGGAGGCGGCCCGCTCGACCAAGTCATCATAGAAAATGAAGTGGTCACAGCTCTTGACCAGCAGGTTCGAGGTCGAGTTCTTGACCCCGCAGCCGATGACCAACTTGTCGGCCTCCTTCAGCTTGTAGACCAGTGGCGAGAAATCGCTGTCACCGCTCAGCAGGGCGAAGGTGTTGATGTGATCCTTCGAGAAACAAAGGTCTAGAGCATCCACGACCATATGGATATCCGCGCTGTTCTTCCCGCTGACGCCGGTCTGCGGGATCTCGACCATGGTGACGCCTTGCTTGTGAAGTCCCCGGGCTGCTTTGCGGTATTTGTCCCAGTCACAATAGGCACGCTTGTGAACGATGCGTCCCTTCTCGAGCAGCCGGTTGAGCACCAAGCCGATCTCCACCTCGTCGATCATGCCACGGTTGTCCCGGACGCCTAGGGCGAGGTTCTCGTAGTCGATGAATACTGCAATCAGTGGTTCGGTAGTCACGAGCGGGGTGTATCACGGCGGCCAAGCAGCAGGGAAATTGCGCGGGCGATGGCATCATTCGCCACCAGGGGTGTTGCCCAGGGCCACGGTTTGATATGCGGATGCTGAGGGTTGGTCATCACCGTGCCGCCCCGAGGTGCCATGAGCTGGGACAAGCGAGCTACCACCCGCCGACAGGGCGCTCCTGAGCCGGAGCGTGCCGCCGGGATGTATATCGTTTATCTCGGTATCGTCCCAGACGCGGCTCGCTCTGGGGTGACCGATGCCGCAGCGCTGCGCGTGGGTGATGCGTTCCGCTTACTCCCGGGAGCGGCCATCACGTTCGGACGGAGCGAGCTGTGCGAGGTGACGATCCCGTCCGACCAGCTATCTCGTGCCCACGCGCTGATCAGCTTCTTGCCTGGCAGCGGCACCGAGCTCGCCCTGATCGACTTGCGATCTCGCAACGGCACCTGGATGCGAGATCACAAGGCACCGGTGCACCACGTGGGCCCTGGGGGCGAGTTCACCCTCGCCAAAGCCTTCCGCTTTCGGTGCCAACCTGCCGGCTAGCGACAGCGCCCAAGAGCGCCAGTTCTTTGTTGGCTAATCCTTCTTGCGCTTGAAGGCGCCGTACATGTCCTGACGCAGCGTCTTGGCGGCCTGGCGCTTGGCCACAGCCCGCTCGGCGGCGCGCCGCTCTTGTTCCGCCCGCGCTTCGTCTTGCTCTTTGCGAAAGCTCTCGATTGCTGCGCGCCGCCGCTCTTCTGCCTCCGCGGCCGCCTGCTGCTCCGCCTCCAGCGCGGCCCGCTGCTCGTCCTCTGCCGCGACCTGCTTTTCCAGCGCCAGCTTGGCCTGCTGCTCCGCTTCTTGTTTGGCCTGCTGCTGTGCTTCTTGCTGGGCCTGTTGCTCAGCCGCGCGACTCACGTCCCCTTCGTCCGCCGGCGCCGCCGGTGGGTTGGCCACCACCATGGCTGGCTCAGCCAGAGCGGGCCGAGCGACCTGCTCGGCGGCGGCCACCTTGCTGCCAGGGTTGGCCCACGGGGCGCCAGGAATCCCCTCGCCCCGGCCACTGCCCGGCGCCCGGCTGCCCGCCGGTGCCATCGCGAAAGGCGAGCGCTCGGGCTCAGGAACCTGGCTGGCGTCGATGGCCACGGTGCCCTCGAAGGGGTTGTCAGGCGCAGCGACCACCGGCGCAACCTCCACAGGCGGCTCGAGTACTGGACTGTCACTTGCCGATTTGAAGGGCATGACCGTTGGATCGTCCGGCTGGGACCGCGCCTCGGCCGGCTTGCCGCCCGAGGCACCGCCGGCAAAAGGCAGTGTTTGGGCGACGCGCGCATCGCCATCCATGGCCACGGTGCCACCAAACAGCTCGTCGGCGGTGGCCGGCCCATCGGTGCCAATGTGGACGGTCTGCTCGCCGGTGAAGCCCCCCCCCGAGCCGGGAGCCGGAAGGGCGATGGGTGAAGTCTCCGGCGGTGGCCACCTCCTCGCCCACCGGATCGCGGACGCTGGCAAGTCGCGACACGAGATCCTGGGTCAGGCCCCGGGAGAGCCGCGCCG
>JAUVCD010000662.1 GCA_030590865.1 Myxococcales bacterium
CACACCGCCGACCGCGTGCGCCATGCTCCTGACTGCATTGGCGGAGTACTGCCCGCGAAGTTGGGTGAGCAGTCGCTCCAGGGCGTCCGGGCTCAGATCCGCCCACGGGTAGCTGCGGCCGTCCATGTGACCATCGGTCGCCGCTCTGGCTACTCGGCCGAGTGTGTGCTCAAGCTTGTCCCGCGCCGACGGGCTGAGCGCTGCGAGGTAGCTGTCGACGAGCTCGTCTGGGAGTCGCTGTTGTCGTGAACTTTTCTGATTGCCATCCACGGTCACGAGTTTGCCTCGTCGTGCCGTCAGGGAAAACCCCTCAATCAGTGAGGATGCGCTGGGGCCTGTTGGGCCTGTTGGGTCTGTCGTCGAGGCTGAGCATCCTCGAGCGTTTCGGTTTCTCCACGGATGCTGGTCGGAGTCACCCTCTTCGGTGCGCGCCGGCATCGAAGTGGTGGGTGGGTTGTCCTGTCCCGCCTATCTCGCCCAAGTCCATCTCGCGTTACTTTCCCGGTGAACGACGTGGGATGACGTGAATCGTCGTGTCCCATCCCAAGCGCGCCCCCACGCGCAGAAAGCAGATTTGCGGCATTTCGCGATCTACGGTCTTTCGTCGTCGCAACCGGTATCGGTGAAATCGTCGGTGCACTCGGCATCGAACGGCAATTTCCTGAGACCACACCGGCGATAGTGAAGCTCGACGAGCTCTGGATCGATCTCCCACCAGGCGTCGGCGATGCTCATGGCTTCGTCGGCGAGGGCGCAGAGCCGACCCCAGAGCTGGTAGCGAAGTTCGATGATTTTGGATTGGTCCATGGGAAGCCTCTCTTGGTTTGTGGGTTGGCTAAACGTTGTCCTCTACTCGAGCTTGATAGAGCGGATGGGCCGCCACCTGGGCAGCGACAAACTCACCGTCGATGGCGTCGCGACCTTGCACTGCCGCTTGGATCAAGGCCTGCAGCGCGAGCTGATTGATGCGTCGCGGCTTGCCTTGCGAGGCAAGGAACAACCTGCGCACGGCTTCGTCGCTGAGGAGCTTGGTATCCGCTCCGGCGGTCTGGAGATGAAACTGCACGTAGTTGCGGGTGTCCTCGAGGGAGAACGGCCGGAGTGTCTGAACATACGCGATCCGTGACCGTAGCGAGTCGAGCATCGGGTTGCGCAGGGCTGGCAGGATCTCTTCGGTGGCGGCCAGGAGAATGCTGAAGCGGTCTTCCGCATCGAGTTCATAGGCAGTGAGCCGGCGCAGCAGGTCGAGCGTCTCGACCCTGAGACCTTCGGCGTCGTCGATCACGATGAGCGGGTGCACGCCGTTCTCTTCGGCGTAGTGGAAGAGGTGCTTCTGCGCGGCGTCGAACATGTCGGCGGCGTGAAGTCGCATCGGCAATCCGAGCAGACGGCTGAGCGAGCGCAAAAATCCCGTCGGGGTGGTCGGCAACGAAGAGAACTGCAAGATGCGAAAGCGCGCGTCGTCGATGCCATGGACAAAACGGCGCAGGGCTATGCTCTTGCCGACACCGCTGGGGCCGGTGGCCATCGCAAGGCCTTTGACCTCGAGCCACATCATCATGCCTTGGTGCAGCTCCCGCTGGCTGAGGGAATCGAACATCTGGCTCGCCGTTATATTCTTGCGAAACGGCAGGCGCGTCAGTCCGAAGTGGGCCTGCAGGCGTCGCTTGTGCTGGTGCGGGACGGTGGGTGTATTCATGGTGCATCTCCTGCGAGCTGTTGGCGGATGGCGTCGAGATAAACCTCGACGTGTAGGTCTTTGGGGGTGGAATCGAGCAGGCGGTCGAGGACGGCGCAGACGTGCTCGGGGTCAAATGGGCCGTAACGTGCGAGGAACTTGCGGATGGCGGCTTCGTTGATGACGGCCGGCTCGAGCCGCTCGTAGAAGAGTGCAACAACAGCTTCGTCCGCTGCGGCCCGTTCTCGTTTTGTCTTGTCTTCGAGCTGCCTCGGTGTGGGCTCGGTGAATCCCTCGCGCTGTCGTTTGTCGAGGAGATGCTGGAGCCAGTCGGCGCCGGGCTGTTTCTCGGCCGGGGTCGACGGCTCGGGTTGTTGTGGCCTCCGATTTGGCTGGACTTCGAATGGCTGGACGCGCTCAGCGAAACGAGTCTTGAAGTAGACCTCGACCTCGTCGAGCGCTTCGGGATCGTATCGAACCTCGACGCGGCGTCGCGCTAGCTCCGGGCCAACCTGGTACCTGGTGCCGAACAGAGAAAAGACGCCAGCCTTGTCAGGGGTCCGGTCCTCGCGCCAGAGGAAGGCAAGCCGCAGCTTTTCCTCGTCGGCGTAGCGGACTCGGTCGAGCCCGGCCCGCCAGCGCTGGTACGGCTCTTGGCCGGTCTCGGAGTGGACCTTGCGATTGTATTCGTAATCACTCCAGGCGAGGAATGCTTCGTTGAGGGCATCGAGCGTGGTGATGCCGGTGGCCTTGAGCTCGGCCAAGAAGGCGTCGCGGATGTACTGATTGAGTGCTTCGATTTTTCCGTGGCCCATCGGCCGGTAGGTGCGGGTGTAGATGATGGGGTGGATCCCAACCTCAGCGACGACCTGTTTCATGTGACGTGCGCGATAGGTTGCGCCATTGTCGTAATAGACACGCTTCGGGGCCCCGAACTTCTGCAAACACCGGCGGAAGACGAGCTCGAGTGCAGGCAGGTCTCCCTTGAAGCTGAAGCGACCGTGCAGCAGCAGCCGACTATGGTCGTCGATGAAGGCATACAGGCAGGCACGCCGGCTCTTGCCGGGCCGCGCTGGGTCAGGCAGCCAAGGTCCCACGAGCATGTCGGACTGCCACAGGTCATTGGGCGCAGCCGCCTCGAAGCGGCTGAGGTCGTTACGATCAGGCACGCGGCACTGACGCGCAGAGAGACCTTCGCGCTGTAGAGCGCGGTGCAACGTGCTGCGTCGCACTACTCCCGCCTCGACGAGCTTCATATCTTCCATGATGCGGATGAGCCGGTCGAGTGAGCGCTCTGGCACTTCGCGCTTGAGCCGGCAGGCGAGCTCGACCTGCTCGTCGGTCAGGGCGATGAGTCCACGCGAGGGCCGCGTTTTGTCCTCGAGGGCGGCGAGACCACCTCGGCGGTAGCGGCGGATCCAGACGCGCAGAGTTTCGGCCTGGACTTGCATGGGCTGGCCATCGGCATCCTCCCAGACCTTGCCGGCGAGTTGCTCGAGTACCGCTCGCCTTTGCCCGCGTGGTGGCTCCATGGCGAGGTAGGCGCTGATGACCATGTAGCGCACGAGAGCCTTGGCTCTGGGCAAATCCTTGTCATCTTCGGCCACGAGGTCTCTCCCTGGATGTGTCCTTGGAGAGCCATGATGCCGGACATGGAGAGCCGTGAAGACGACAAGCTCTGTGGGATGATTTTGATGCTGGGCGCGCCGGCCCCGCTGCGGGACCAGCGCAAGCGCTCCCAACGGAAGGCGTCTTTGAGTTTTCTTTTCGGACTTTTTCGGTTACTCACCTCCCGCGAGCCTCGGCCAGCAGCACTGCGGTCGGGATGTCTAGCTCAACAGCACCGGCGAACAACATGACGAGAGCTCTGTGTAGGCGCTCAACCGATTCAGGGTCTCGCCAACGCCGCCGCATCAGCGACTCGGGAGGAGACAAGCCTTTCGGAAAGAGGTGCTCTACCGGCCGAGGCTCGCATCTTTCGATCAGGGCTCGTCGAATCGCCTGTTGAATCTCGAGCGCATCGCTGCTGGCTCTTCGAAGCCACCGCTGGAGCGTGCGGCGGCAGCCGTGGTCATCGAGTGCGTGGCTCACCTCGGCGGTGTTGTGCAGGCCCGCGCCGCCGTTGAGCCACGGCCATAGTTTGAGGAGGATCAATAGCCAGCAAAAGTGCGTCGACCCCCAGTTGTCGGGAGGGCGACTGTGGCAGGTGGCCCCCGTGCTGACACAGAACCATCGGCGCTTGCGTAGCCGCCGCCGCTCGAGGACGCCATTGGAGATGACCCACAGCCAGCGCTCGAGCCACCCATGGATGTGCCATCCTGCGCCAGGTCGCTCTCCGGGATACTCGAGCACGCCGTCGTCGTCGATGACATAGCCACCACCGAGAAGGGCGAGGCTGTCGAGGCATGCCTCCGCAATTTGCTCATCGGTTGGCATACGCGGGCTCGGCATCGGAGCCGAGCGGCATAGCCCATCGACGAATTCGAGCCGAAGGCTACCGGGCGCCGGGCGGATGCATCCCAGCCAGGTCCACCGGTCACGTACGGCGGGATGCGGGAGTCATGACTGGGACAGATCGGCTCTCATGGGGGTGGGCAGGAGAGATGGGACACTCTTTGGCGGCGGCGCCTAGGGCACGTTGCACGTCGAAGAACTTTTTCGCAGAATCGATCTCTCGGATCCGGCGAAATGGCCGCTCAACCCCGAGGTTCCGAAGCTCTCCGATCACGACGCTATCGATTGGGACGTACAGCAGCGGCTCGATGCGAGCGACCTGCGTGTCCGTGAAGGACCGACTCGCGAGCGCCACCGAGGCGACACGGAGAGACAGGACCTTGGTCCCGTGGCCCCACTTCGCGCCCGGCCGGACTCTGTCGTTGACCCGGTTGGTCCGGTCTATCGCGCGGCTGATGCGGTTGAGCTCACAATAAAACCACGCCCGGTAGCCCACCTTGCTGCCCCTCAGACTTCGCAGCTCGCCCACCTTGCAACCCGTCGAGCCATCGCACCCCAGTGCCCGAAGGGATGCTCGGCTCATTTCCGTGACCTGCTACAACGAGACCACACGTGCTTTCCCCTGCCAGCGAGCCCAAAGTGTCTGAGACGAACGAACGGGGGCCGAAGGCACACGGGGGTTCGTCGAGGGCACAATAGGGGTCATAATTGGACGCGAAGCGGACGATGCCGAAGGCTATGACGCCTATTTTTGGGCGAGCTGGCGACTTGCGCATCGTCCAAGTACTTGAAAATAGGAGGGTGCGACCTTCGCATATTGGTGGGGCGTGACGGGGGTGGTTGGTCACAATGCGCAGGTCATATGCGCGGGTAAAGCCCGCGATACGAGACTCATCCATGCAAGACAGGTGCGCGGGTATTGCCCGCGTTACGCAAGTCTGGTACGCAACTCACTGCGGACGTCCACAATTGACTTATTCGCTCAAAATTCAAGTCAGATTTTTGGTCTCTCGGGAGTGGTTGGTGCTGTGACTAGGCATAATTGATGATGAGGCGGCATGTATTACATACTCGACCATCGCTATGAAAAGC
>JAUVCD010000698.1 GCA_030590865.1 Myxococcales bacterium
CTCGGTGGCGTCACGGGCTGCTGGGGTCGTGATGTCGCGCGGCAACACCAAGACCTGCAGCTCCTGAAGCTTGCCCGAATCGCCTGAGCTGAGGAGCATCGCCGTCAAGACCGTGCCGCCGGTCAAGAGGCCGAGCGCCGCTGCCACCGCGATGGCCGGTAGGCGCGATGGGGGACGTGCCCCATAGGGAAAGGACGGGGTGCCTGGGATGGGCCCTGGGAAGGAAGGAGGAGCCGGCAGGGCGGTGCCCTCGATGGAGGACTGGTCGGCCTCCCTCTTGACCTGCTCAACCGCACTGGCAAAGCCATTGGCCAGGTCGCGAGCGTTTTCGAAGCGCATGGACAGATCGGTGTGGAGCGCTCGATCGAAGAACGCACGAACCGGCGCGGGCAGCTCGGGCGCCAACCGCGACGGTACCGGCAGTGGCTCGTAGACCAGTCGGGTCAAGGCCTCCATGCCGTCGGCTTGGCCGAACATTCGCTTGCCGGTGACCGCCCGAAACATGATGGAAGCAAGGGCCCAAACGTCGGCGCGGTGATCCACATCCCTGAAGCGGCGCGCCTGCTCGGGACTCATGTATTGGGGCGAGCCGAGCACCACGCCCACTTGGGTCAGCGCAGGCCCGCTGGGTCGGGACGGCGGCATCGGCGGCAGCTCGGGATCGTCGATTGCCTTGGCGACACCGAAGTCCACGATCTTCACCACCAGCACGTCGTCATCAGGCACCAGAAATACGTTCGACGGCTTGAGATCCCGGTGCACGATACCCATCTGGTGCGCTTTGCGGAGGCCTCGGGCCGCCTGGCTCATGACCTGCTCAGCTTCGCTCATCGTCAGCGGCCCGCGCAGTAACCGGGTGTCGAGATCCTCTCCCCTGAGCATCTCCATGACGATGTAGGGCGCACCGCCGTCCACCCCGTGATCACTGATGTGCACGATGTTGGGGCTCTGGATCGACGCCGCGGCCCGAGCCTCGCGGGCGAAGCGCTCCCGGGCCGGGCCGGCCGCGACGAGCCGCTCGTCCATGAACTTGATGGCCACCGGCGCAGCGAGCTGCAGGTGCTGGGCCTCCCACACCTCACCCATCCCACCACGCGCAATGAGGCGCTCGAGGCGGTACTTGCCAGCGATCACCGTACCGTCGGCGAATGGCTTCATGGGGGTGCTTGGAGTCTAGCACGCCCCTAGGGCTGCATCGCCGCAGGCAGCAGGCGTTTAGCGACCCACTATCGCGCGGCCGCGAGCACCAGCTCGGCGCTCTCGGCATCGTTCAGATCCGACGCCAAGGCCCAACCGATACCGTTGCGCTCCGATGCCGCCACCGAGTAGCCCCGCACGTTGCCCACATAGACCTGCCGCTTGCCGATCTGACGCGACTCGAGCCGGTTTGCCTTCATCGACACCTTCTTCGGATCGAACACGTAGACCGTCAACCGATGGCGATTTCGCACGACGTACTGCAGCAGCGCCGCTCGCTGTTGCATCCGCGCCCCGACATAGTGCGCATCGAGTCGGTCGAATTTGGGCCTGCGCACCCGCACGCCTACGTAGGGATCGAAGCGCTCGAGTCCATCGGGATCGGTGGTCTCGGGCGGCGGAGGATGAACGTGCTGGGCCACCAGCTCGTCAATCAAGCTGTCGAGCGACGACACCTGCATCGAGGCGCTGGTCGCCTCACGAGGGCTGTCCTTGGCCGTCGACTCTTGCTGCTGCTGGAGCTGAATCGCACCCACCACCAGCGCCACGGTCGCAGCTGCCGCCAAGGGCACCACGTAGCGCAGCCCGATCGGCTCCCGCTGAGCACGCCGTGGGCGGACAGGTGCCGCTCGCACCGAAGCGCTCGGCTCGACCTGAGAGGCAGGTGCTTGCTCCTCTGGTAACGACGATTCTGAAGCCTCGCCTAACGGCGCGCCGTCCTTGCGCTCGACGGCCAGCGATTCGCCAATGCGCTCCTGCAAGCCGAGGGGCGCACGCATGGGGACCACTTGCCGCAAGCTGACGCGAGTGGCGCGCAGCGTCGCCAGAACCTCCTGGCAATCGGCGCAGGTCTCGAGATGTTCTTCGACCTCGAGGGTGTGCACCGCATCGAGCTCATCATCGAGATGCGCGGTGAGCCAGCGACCCATTCGCTGGCATTCGGCTGCGTCACGAGCGGCGCTCACTGGGCACCTCCTTGCCCGAACGACGAGCCTGATTTGCGCTGGCGTGATCGGTATGCAGCAAGATCCACGGCCTCGTTACGATCCCCAACGGCAGCCCGTGCTGCTGCTGACTCGTCCTCATCATCTGGGATTATACCCAAAGCGATCGCCTGGTCGCGAAGCGAGATCTGCAAGAGCTTGCGAGCCCGATGCAAGCGGGACATCACGGTGCCCACCGGACAACCCATCACGTCGGCGATCTCCCGGTAAGACATTCCTTCGACATCGCTCAGCACGATGGCGAGACGGAAATCCTCAGGCAGGTCGTCCAGGGCGCTGCGGACCTCGGCTTCGACCAGCGGCGCCAGAGCATCGCGCTCCGGATCGCGCATGGCACGCATGGTCGCAGCACCGATCCAACGATCCGCCAGCGGGCTAGCATCAGGCCCCTCGAGCACGTCCCGTTCGAGCCCACCACGACGGTGGCGATTGATGAAGGTGTTGGTCAGGATGCGCAGCAACCAAGCCTTGAGGTTGGTACCTGGCTTGTACTGGGTCCGGGCGCGGACGGCCTTGATGATGGTGTCATGGACCAGATCTTCGGCCGCCGAGGCCTCTTTGACCATCCGGAAGGCGACGCCATAGAGAGCGTCGAGGTGCTCTAACACCTCGGCTTCAAAGGCCGGCAGCTGGTTGCTGGCGGCGCTGGGTGACGTGGAGGGTCTTAGGTAAGCCATTGCTCAGTCAACAAAGGCGACAGGGCGTCTATTCCTCAATCTGACCGACAACTTAGAACGTGGCCAAGGGAGTATCTGCCGAACCCGTCCCCAGCTCGACGAACGGGCTGGCGGCGCCGGAAGTGGTTACTCGTCTTCGCTGTCGGTCTGAGCCATGCCGAGCTTGGCTTCGATAGCTTCGACGCGGCGCGTCAATTCTTTGACCGCCTGCTTCAAATCCTGGACGGGACTGGCACCGGGAAGCAGCTTGTGAACCCGCTCGTCGAGCGAAGTCTGTAGCTGATCCAGGGTGTTACGCGTCGTCTCGACCAGCTCGTCCAGCTTGGTCTTGGCCGCCGACTCGGACTGCTCGTCCTGGATCGGGGCGGGAACTTCGGCCTCTTCGGTCGCCACCTGTTGGCCGTCGCCCTCGACCTGGGCGCCAACCTGAGCCTCGCCGGCCGCCCCGTCGGACTCGGTCGACAGCTCGCCGGCTTGCTCCTCACTCCCGGAGATGAGCTTGCCCACCGGGCTCTCGCGCAAGGTCGTCAGCAGCCGCTCGCCCCGATCTTGGATCAAGGTGCGGAGCGTCCCCAAAGGCACGCTGCGCGGCTTGTCCTTCAAGTCCTCGGAGATGATCAGAGCGAGAGTGACCTCGGTCTTGTCCTCCTTGGTCTTGTTGTCGATGATCTGCACGTCCTCACCGCGGCGCACCATCTCACCGATTTGCTGCAAGGTGACGTAACGGCTGTCCTTGGTGTCGTACAGCTTCCGGTTCGAATAGCGCTTGATGACGCGCGTCACCTCTTCTTGGACGGGTTCCGGTGGTATCGACATGGTTGATCCGGCCGATTGGACCACCCACAGGCGGGCTTCGCAAGCGATCGTCGATCCCTGCTGCATGACTGACGCTGTGTCGGTCCTCCACGGCAAGGGTCGTCCACTGGTGTGCGACTGGCAGCGAACCCGTGTAGCCTGCCAGCGATGCACGCCGTGGAGCTCGAGCAGGTCTCGGCCCGCTATCGATCCCGGAACGCCCCGGTTGAACAGCAGGTCGATCGGTTGCGGGACGTCTCCCTCTCCCTCGACCAAGGCGAGCTCTGCGCGCTGCTGGGACCGAATGGGGCCGGCAAATCCACCTTGATCCGAGTCATCGCAGGGGTGTTGACGCCTAGCCAAGGAAGCCTCGCGCTGCTCGGGCAGCCTGCCACCGAGCTGTCCCGCACCGACCGGGCTCGCAGCGTGGCCGTGGTGCCCCAACGTAACGAGGTCTCCCTCGGTTTCACGGTCCGCGAGGTGGTGGCCATGGGACGAGCGCCCCATCAATCCGGCCTGTTACGGGTCAGCCGCCAGGACCAGGACGCCGTCGAGCGGGCCATCGCCACCAGCCGGCTTGACGGGTTGGTCGACCGGCCTGTGGCCGAGCTCTCTGGTGGCGAGCAGAAGCGGGTCCACATCGCCCGTGCGCTGGCCCAAGCCGCACCGATCCTGCTGCTCGACGAGGCCGCCGCCCACCTGGATATCCGCCACTCCATCGCCCTTTATCGCTTGGTTCGCGAGGAGGTCAGCGCCCGTCGGCTGGCCTGTCTGGCGGCCATGCACGATCTGGGCTCGGCCGCCCATTTTGCCGATCGGGTGGTGCTGCTCAAGGCCGGGGTCATCGTGGCTGACGGCTCGGTGGACGAGGTGATGACCCCCCAGTTGTTGACCGAGACATTCGGCACCGAAATCGACGTCGGGAGCCTGCCAGACGGGCGGCGCTACGTCCTGCCACGGATCTGAGGCCCCCGTGCACGGGTGACGCGCTCAGCGAGCGCGTCGGGACCAGATTGGATGAGCGAAGCGAGCGAGGGCCAGGGGGACAGATTCGCCGAGACGACACCGCCGGGTCCCGAGAATGTCG
>JAUVCD010000876.1 GCA_030590865.1 Myxococcales bacterium
CGCCACCGAGGGGGCCCTCGAACGGGTCAATAAGGCCAATCTCCAGATTCACAAGCGCGAGGGTTTGCTCTACGAGGCTCGCAACGAGCTGGCCCGGGCCACCCGGCCTGGCGAAGGCCGTCACACGGGCACGACGATTGCTGGCTTCTCGGTAGGCCTGCTCATCGGCCGTGGGGCTATGGGCGAGGTCTATTGCGGCACTGACACGGCAGGCTTGCCGGTGGCGATCAAGGTGCTTCACCTCAACTTGGTCGATGACCCCGACCGGGTGAAGCGATTCATGCGGGAGGCCGAGGCGGCCGCTGCGGTGGATAGCCCCCACGTGCCGCAGGTCTATGCGTCGGGCCTCGCCAGCGACAACACGCCTTATCTAGTGATGGAGCTGCTCGAGGGTCACGATCTGGCCTGGCATCTGCGCAAGGCGGGCAAGCTCGAGCTGGAGTTGGTCGTCGAAATGTGTGAGCACGTCGCCAAGGCGCTAGCTCACGTGCGCGAGGCCGGCGTCGTTCATCGAGATCTCAAACCGGGCAATCTGTTCTTGACCGATTCGCTGCCCCGCACCTGGAAGGTGCTCGATTTCGGACTGTCGAAGGTCCTTTGGGGTGCCGGGTCGCTGACCCGCGACCATGCGGTTGGAACACCGTCTTACATGGCTCCCGAGCAGATTCGAGGACCGGAAGTCGATCACCTTGCCGATCTCTATGCACTGGCGGCCATTGCCTACCGCGCCATTACCGGTACCCCACCATTCTCAGGCAATGAGGTGGCGAAGGTGCTGTACCGCGTCGCGTACCAACAGCCACTTTGCCCCGGCGAGCTGACGCGCATTCCCGTCGATCTGGAGCTCGTCTTGGCCTTGGGGATGGCTAAGGATCGGGGGGACCGCTTTGCCAAAGTCGAGCACTTCGCCGCCGCCATGCGTGCCGCCCGGGAGGGGCAGCTAGAAGATGAGACGCGGAGCCGCGGCTGGGCGCTACTGCGAAGCTATCCCTGGGGCAGCTCGCAACAGCCGCGGCCGGGCAAGCGCGGTGGGCCATCGGCCGCTGCTTGATTGGGATCGTCGAGCCGCGCTGACCCTAAGGGTTTACCGGTGCGGTCTAAATGCAGTTGTCGTTGCCAAGGCCCGGCGATCCGAGGTCCGTCCCACCGGAGATGGGGGATGTCGCTTCGCAGAACCGAAGATCCGTGTCGTTGTCGAAGGCCGTGAGGTAATTGGGATTGAGGGAGCGGCTCTTGCCGTCTGGATCCAAGCCGCTGACCTGATCGTAGCTGGTTTCGTCGATGACGACCTGGCTGGCTGTTTCGATGGCCAGGTAGTCGGCCGTATTGTTCAGGTTGACCGCATTGGCGTACTGATAGTCCACCGTCACATTGCCGTTCACCGATGTATTGGCGTTGATGCCGAGCACCGCATAGCCGCCTGAGAGTACCATTACCGTCTGCGAGATGGTGTGGACGGCCTGCGGATCGTTGGCCTGATGTCGAATCACCAATCCCGACAGATCGATGGGCGAGCTGGTGTCGTTGTAGATCTCGAACCACTCGCCGACCGAGTCACTCACGCCGCTCGGGTTGTTCATGATCTCAGTGATCACCAGGTCGCCAGGCGCTGGTGAGCCCCCGCCGCCCCCGCAGCTCACCCCGCAGAACGAGACGGCTTCGTCGACGCAGAGCAGGTCCCATTCGGTGTCGCAACAGAAGCTGTCTTGCAGGCACACGGTGTCTACGCATGGATCGCCACAACCCATGGTGAGCTTGATCCCCGCCGTGCAGACGTCGTGGGCGCAGGTGTTGGTGCCACTGCTGGAGCTGCTGGAGGTGCTGGAGGTGCTGGAGGTGCTGGAGGTGCTGGAGGTGCTGGAACTGCTGGCACCGCCGGTGTTGTCACCACCTTGACCGGAGGTGGAGGAGCTGGTCGACGTGCTGGTGGTCGACGTGCTCGAGCTACTGGTCCCCGTGTTGCCCCCAGCGCCACCGCCGCCCTCTTCGTCCAGGGTGGAGCCCATGGCGCAAGCGGCGAGCAGCAGGGCAGAAGACAGGGCGAGCAGGCTTTGGCGTGAACGAGTAGTCATGGTCGGCTCCTGGATAGAGCGCTCCTGGATGGAGCTGTGGCATCGCTATTTGCCTGCATACATTGTGCCGCGTAGTGCTACATAGTACGTAAGACGTGTACCCTGGCGACGGTGCGTAATTTCAAGTAGTTACGGCTAGCGACCGGTTAATGGGCTTGGTGTTTCGCTGGTTTGAGGCTGGTCCATGGGAGGATCACCGTCTCCCCAGGCAGCCACGTGATTGTGCCGGTGCTTTCCTGGCAACCCGCAGGTTTGGCCATTCTGCGAGGCTGATGGGCAGGCGGCTGTACTAGTTTGTGCAGGCGCGGTGGTGCGTAGCGGGCCCGACGAATGGGTTGCAGAGTCAATCGTGGACAGGCAAGTGGGATGACCGTCCAGTGCGACGCGATCGTGGTACTGGGATGCACGGTCCGCAGTAGCGGAACCCCATCGGCTGCGCTGGCCCGTCGCATCGCCTTGGCGCATCGGGCCTTCGAGCAACGAGTGGCGCCGCGGGTGATCGCTTCAGGTGGGCGCCGCTGGGGCGACCACGTCGAGGGGGTGGTGATCGCTCGAGAGCTCGCAAGGTTGGGAGTGCCCGAGGCTGCCATCGTCATGGAGCTCTGCTCGCTGAGCACTCGCGAGAACTGTCGATACACCGCTGAGCTGCTCCACACCCTGGGCGACCGACGAGCGCTGATCGCCACCTGCGCTTGGCACTTGCCACGGGCGCTAGGCAATTTCGCACGTCTTGGCGTTGCGGCTGTTCCCCCGCCGCTCGCCTGGCTCGACACGCCGCCAGCCTCCTTGGGTTTGCGCTTGCGCGAAAGGGTGTGTGCCTGGGCGGACTCTGCCATCATGCCGCGGACCTCGCCATGACCTGTCGCCGTCGTCTCGCCGCCTTGTTCATCGCGCTGCCAGCCGTTGCTGCAAGCTGCGACAATCAAGCCGGATCGACCGCCACGAGCACTTCGCTGGCGGCGTCGGCCGGCGATGCTTCCACCACTGGGCCGGCCACAGGGCAGCTGACCGACCCAGTCAAGAGAGTTCTCAACGCCGAGCTTTCGCGGAAGCCGGATCAGCTCGAGCGCAGTGACTTGCGCAGTCGTGACGTGACCTTGCGGCGGGC
>JAUVCD010000164.1 GCA_030590865.1 Myxococcales bacterium
AGTGGCCTGTCACCGCAGCGCCCAGGCAAGCTGCCAGCTGGCGGCCCGCCTACAACACATGATCAGTTGCTCATTTTGAAGAGCATGGCGCCGATGCGCCGGAGCTTCTCTTGTTGTTCGACACTGCCTGAGAGCGAGACGCAGTCGAGCACGGCGCAGCATTCGCCCGCTGAGCCGAGCGCCGTCAAGAGATTGCTCTTGCCCACCACGGTCCCCTTCTTGGAGCACCCCTCGGCGATGTTACACACCACCGAATCAGAGGCCCGCAACCCTTGGTCGCGCAAGTGAGACCGCCCGCGGGGAAACCCCGCTCGCGAGAACCACCGGTTCACCTCAACAGCGAGCCGGTAACAATCGAGCTTCTCGTAATCGAATGCGTGCTTCATCTTGCCTCCATCGGTCGCCGGGTTTGCGAGAAGGCGACCTCGCCCACAGCGTTCAGTCGCCCTCGCAGCAAACCCGGCGACCGATGGAGCCCCCGAAGCTCAAGTGAGCACGACCTGCGCTGTCCCGAGATTCGAGTGAAACGAGCACCGAGCACCGAGCACCGAGCACCGAGATTCGAGCTCATCGAGAGTCGAGAATCGAGCACCGAGCACCGAGACTCGAGAGTCACTGAACACGCATGCGACAACTATCCTGACGAGTACCGGTGGAGCGGGAGCACTGTGGAACGGCAGGAGGCGCCCTAGGGGGCCCCGACCTTGCACGAACGCTCGGTGCCTCCGCAGCCGCAGCGGTTCTGGCCACCATCGTCGAAGGACAGAGGATGGGCGGTACCGAGGTATTCCTCCAACCCGAGCAGATCCCTTGGGTTGCACTCGAGGCTCGAGTTGTCGAGACTCAGAGCGGCACCGAAGATTAAAGCACCGGCGCGAATGTTGCTCTCCAGGCGTGATCCGGAGACCGCCACAGTGGTAGCCGGCAGGTCCTCCTCCCGGGTGGCGAGACCAATGCCGTCGCCATAGTCGCCATCATAGTTCTGCGCCTGGGTGTTGCGAACCATCGTCGAATCGACCGTCGCGGTGGCGTCGGCCACCCAGATCCCGAAGGTCCGGTTGTTCTCGAAGAGACAAGCATCGAAGATCGCATCAGCGGTCAACCCCACCGTGGCCTCACCGGTCACCGCAACGCCACGTCCGAAAGCCATGTCCTCGGGCCGCGGCTCGGTGTCCCGGACGAGCACCAGCTCGAAGGCGGCACTCGAGCCTCGCACCATCACGCCAGACTGGTAGTTACGCTCGATGGTCGAGATCGAGATCGAGGCGGTGGCCGACTCGGTTTCGGAGTTGATGATGGCCATGCCTTCGCCCAAGCGGTCGTCCCATTGTTGGGGCTTGGTGTCCGCCACATGCACAGCTTCGAACGTCCCGTCTGATCCGACCAGTGCGATGGCTCGCGAGTAGTTGTTGGAAAAGACGCTCTGGGTCACCGTCAGGTTCGCCCGCAGGCCGTCTTCATCTTGGGCCACGATGGCCACACCGTCGCGGGCGCTCAGATCCGAAGGCTCGGTGTCTCGAAACAGGCAATCCTCCACCGTTCCCTCAGAAGCCACGAGCAGCATGCTCGCCGTGTGGTTTCGCTCCATCACGCAGCGTTGCAGCACAGCCGTCGAGGTCGCGCCGGTATCGTCGCTAGGCTGGACCGAGATGCCATAGCCGGTGGCGTAGGCACTGTTCTCTCGAATGTCCCGCAACGAGCTGCTCGCGATGGTCGCCTCGCTGCCCACCAAGTGGACACCGATGTCGGTGGCCTTCTCCACTACCGAGCCCACGATGCGCATGCTCGGTGCGCCGAGATCATCCTGCAACGCGATGCCACGGCCTGCGGTGTCGTGAACCCAGACTGTTTCCACGATGACGTCCTGAGAGCCAGACAGAAACACCCCGCCACTGTCGCCGGTGATGGCGAAACCGTGAATCTCGGATCCATCAGCGCCGCCATGAATCTCGATAGCGGCAAGCTGAGCATCGGAGCCGCTAATCTCCACCATGGTCGGGCAGCGTCCCCAGAGCACGACTGGCCCGCTGTCGATGAGAAGGTCCTCGGCGTAGCCCCCAGCAGCGATGGCGACGATGGCCCCCGCCGCCGCGGCTGCGACGCCATCGTTGATGGTGGTCCAAGGATGCAGCGCAGTGCCATCGCTGGCGCCTCCGGCGTATGCGCCATCCACATACTGAGTGTCGGCCTCGACCGGGATGTCGCCCCAATCGCCTGAGCCACAAGCCAAGAGCTCGCGGCACTCGGTCTCCCCGGGGATGGCCAGCTGTCCCGGTCCACAGGCCTCGGCCGGCATGATGGGCTCGCAACCCATCGTGTCGTTGGCCGCGAAACCTTCACCACAGCGGTCGGGCGGGATCCCAGCACCGCAGCCGCGAACCTCGAGCTCGTCTTGGCCAGCGGTGCAGTCAGGCGGAATGGTGATGCCTGGGGTAGCCTCTGGCGTCGACGTGCAGGCCGCCAGAGCGGGTGCACACATCATCAGGGTCAGCACAACCCTGGTCATCTCGAACGTCTGTCCTGCCAACCTGGTCTTGAGCCCGCCCATCGTCAGAACAGCCTATCACAAGGTCGGCGCCGCCCCGGCGGGCCGCGTGATGGTCTCAGCAGCAACGACTCGAGCGGTGACGACCCCGGTCTGCCGTCGCCGGCACCTGGTCAGAAACTACCCGCAACGCCCACGCCAAAGGGTCCCACCTGTGCTGTGATGGTCATCGCCGCAACGCGCTCGGTCTCCTTGTCGTCGTCTCCCAACAGCAGCAGCAAGGTGCCGGCTCCGACCCCCAAGGCGCCGACCCCGAAGCTCACCAGTGACAGAGTGCCCAACATGCTGATGTTGTCCCGTTCGACTTCCAGCTCCTCGGGACAGCGATTGTCAGGACACCGGTCCTTCAGGGCAGCAGCCCGATCGAAATAGATTGCTGCAGACACCACGCTCACCGTCAGGGCAGCGCCGCCGGCGGCAAAGCCGAGGCTCGGCGGCAGCCAGCTCAGATCGGCGGGCTGGGGCCGGTCGACCAGGGTCAGCGCTGGCGCCGGGGCGGGCGCAAACATGACGTCGATTTCCGACTGCTGGCGCTCACTGACTTTGAAGGTCCGGAAGATCGGCTCCCGCTGTGGCGCGTGGACCACCAGCCGGTGTCGACCCGGGTTGATCGCAATGAGCCGGTCTAGCTGACCGCTTGGCATGGTGTGCCCGTCCAGCTCGATCTCGAGATCATCCTCCCGAACGCCGGTCACCCGGAGCACCAAGCGGGGAATCCGACGAACCAGCAAAGGCAGCTGCCGACGCGCCCGCCGTTGGGCCTCGCGAAAGTCCTCGGAGGCAGTCTCATCGAGATCCTCGTTGATGATGCGGGCGTATTGCTGCTGTGCCTCGATGAGCTCGCCTAGAGACTCGAAGGACTGGGCGATGAAGGACAAGATGACCGGCGAGTGGGACAGCCTTTCCGCCTGCTCGAACAACGCCACGGCCTGGGCGTAGTCGCCTTGCTTGAAGAGCGCGTAGCCACGATCGGCCAGTCCCTTGGCCTCTTGGATGCTATTGCTGCCATCCTGAGCATGGAGCGGCTGTGTCAGCGCCAGCGCGATCAACGCGACACCCAATGCGAGCGCTCGAGCGATACCCATGGACAGCTCTTGGTACCATTGCAGCCGGTGGTCGTCAGGATTGCTGCACGGTCACGGCTTGTTTTCGTCGTACCACTTGGGGGGCGGCTCTTCGGGCGGGTCGTCGGGCTGCGGCGGCTGAGATGCTGACGGCGCCGCGGTCGCTGTTGCGGATCCAGTGCCCGTCCCTGGTCCTACGGCCACTGTGGGCGGGACGCCCACGCTGGCGGGAAGACGAGGAGCCACTGATGGCTTGGGCTCGGGCTGCTGACTCGCCGTGGGCACGGTCGTCGCCGAGGCGGCCGGGGTGGTGGTCGGCTCCACGGCAACCGCTGGCGCGCTGACGCTCGGCGCCGTTGTCGCTGACACAGACCCTTTGGGGCTAAAAAGGGCATGGGCAGCGAACCCGCCGATGGCGAGCGCCGCCAGAGCGCCGAGCCCCGCAGCAACGCGCGGTCCCCGGCGGGCCGGCAAGCTCCGCGCCAGCCTGCGCATCGTAGAATCCTCGTTCAGCGCCTCGGCGGTCATCACGCCGCCCGACTCCTCGGGCAAGGCTCGTCGCCGGCGCGCCGAATCCTGCCGGGACTTGGAATCGGCACCAGGACTGAGAGACGGCGAGCGTCCTTCAACGATAGAGCGGAACGAGGCCCTGCCCGAGCCCGAATCGGCGAAGCGCTCCTCCAAGCTCTCGAAGGACATCTCGCCGCAAACCATGAAGCTCTCAACCAGCTCGTCGATGGACTGGAAGCGGTCGTCGGGCTCACGCTGCAGCGCCTTCTCGAAAAAGGCATCAAAGGCCAGTGGAATATCGGGAGCCAGCTCGGACGGTGCCGGGATGGGGCTGACGCACACGCGAATCACGACGTCACCCACGGCTTCAGCGTCGCTCTCGAAAGGGTTATGCCCGGTGAGCATCCGGTAGAGAATCACAGCCAGCGACCAAAGGTCAGCGCGGTAGTCAATCACCTTCAAGCCCCGGGCCTGCTCGGGGCTCATGTACTGCGGCGTGCCGAGCAACACGCCGCTGGCGGTGTCGTCCCCGCGGCGGTCCATCGGCGTTTTGACGACGCCGAAATCCAAGAGCTTGACGACCTCTTCGTCATCCCGGATGGCCAAGAAGATGTTGCTCGGCTTCAGGTCTCGATGAACCAGATCCGCACCGTGGGCCGCTCTGAGCCCTTTAGCCGTCTGCCGAAGGATGATGGCCGTCTCGACGACCTCCATGGTGCCTAGCTGCCTGAGCCGTTCCTTGAGGCTCTCGCCCTCGAGCAGCTCCATGGCGATGAAGGGAGTGCCCTCGTGGACCCCGTAGTCGTGCACCTGGACGACGTGGGCGCTGCGCAGCGACGCCGCAGCCTTGGCCTCCCGCTCGAACCGCTCCCGAGCATCGGGAAATGCCGCGAGCGACTTGGCGTGCATCCTCTTCAGGGCGACGTTGCGCCCGAGCTTCTGATCGTGGGCCAGCCAGACCGTCCCCATACCGCCTCGCTCGAGCTCTTCGAGCAGCACGTAGCGGCGAGCAACGAGCTTTCCAGCGGTCGATTCGGACTTCTCCACAACGCCTATCCCAGCAGGGGCTCCGCACGATGAAGCTGACACCAGCCCGTGCAACGACCCTGGTGAGTATAGTCGGTCGCCTTGCCGGTAAGCCACTGGCTCGCGAGCCGGCTGACATTGAGTCGCGGTGCAGGTATCGTGCGCCTGGCTCATGTTGCCGGTAGTGAACTGTTCAGCGACCCGTTTTTTCGGGACCTTGGCGCTCGGTTTGCTGCTCATCGCACCAGCGCTCGGCCACTCGGGCTGCGATGCGATGACCGGCATCGACGAGCTGACCTTCGGCCGTGGCGTGGATTCGTTCTGCGGCCCCGATCACCCCTGCCCCGACGGAACCTACTGTGAGCTGACCGACGGGCGTTGCCAGCCTCAGCAGGACGACGCCACCCAGTGCGCCCGCGACGCTGAGTGTCAGAGCGGACGATGCAGACAGGGCTTCTGCTGCAACGGACCATGCAACACCATCTGCGCGGCTTGCGACCTGCCAGGCAGCGAAGGCTACTGTAGCGTCGTCCCCCCGGGGGAGGATCCCCACGGGCATTGCACCGGGACCACCGCCTGCGGCGCCGACGGGTGGTGCGAAGGCAGGTGCCTGTGGAGCCTGAGTGGCGGTGATTCTGGACCCGATCTGGCGGTTGATGTCGCCATCGACGGGCAGGATGAGATTTTCATCGTTGGCACCTTCGAGGGAACACTGAATCTCGGCGACACTCCGCTCAACAGCGTTGGTGACCGTGACGTCTTCCTGGCCAAGCTCACCTCCAATGGCGAGACCCTCTGGAGCCAGAGCTTCGGCAGCCCAGCGGCCGACCAGGCGGCCGCCGTGGCGGTGGATCATGACGGCAACGTCATTGTCGCCGCCAACTTCGCCGGGCCGGTGACCCTCGACAAGCCCTACCCCACCGTCGACGGTGTGGACGCCTTCATCATCAAGCTCGACGGGGAGGGCGAGTTGCTGACCACCAGCTGGCTCCGCCTCGACAACGATCTCGTCGCGGTGACGGAAGCCACGGACCTGGCGGTGGATCCTGAGGGCAACGTCATTGCCACAGGTCACTACACCATGGGCATCCAGTACGGCAGCGATGCTGCTTTGCTGTCGGCCAGCCCCACCACCAATGTGTTCGTCGTCAAGCTGGACACCACCTTGAGCTCGACGTTGTGGAGCCAAGAGCTCGGCAGTGGTGACACCTTTGCGGTGCAAGGCGGCGCGGTGGCCGTCGGGGGCAGTGAGTTCATCATCCTGTCGCTGGTGGGCCAGGGCGCAGTCGGGTCAGCTAACAACACTACGTTGAACGGAAGCACCGTGGACGACGACCTCTATCTGCTCCGTTTGGCCGCCAGCGGGCAGACCGAGTGGGGCCTGCTATTCGATGGGGAAGGTGACCAGCACCCAGGCGGTCTGGCGGTAGACCTGGGACCGGACGAGTCAACCACCAGCATCTGGCTGACCGGCACCTTCGCCGATGAGCTCACCATCCCAACCGGCGACGATTTCACGAGCGAGGATGATCAAGACGGCTTCTACGTTCAGCTAGATCTCTCAGGAACCCCCCGCGCCAGCGGGGCGCTCGCCGGTCCCTTCGACGAGGTGCCCCAGGCCATCACCATCGATCAGGAAGGCAACGCGATCATCGTCGGCCACTTCGAGCTGGCCCTCGAAGCCACCGAGGACGAGGCCATCTACGCAGCGGGTGGAACGGATCTCTTCCTGGTGAAGCTCGATTGGCAAGCCCAACACACCTGGGCACGGCCCTTCGGTGGGGTGCTGCACGACAGCGCCACATCAATCGCCACCGACAGTGGCGGCAACCTCGTCGTCGTGGGCCATTTCGAGCACGCCCTCAACCTCGGATGCGGCGGCACACTCGAGGCCGTTGGAGACAGCGACTTCTTCATTGCCAAGCTGGCACCCTAAGCAGGCAGCAGCGACCGAGGGGCAGTCAGCGATTTCTCCTAGAGCAGGTGACGCGCCTTGATCTCCAGATAGCGGTTAATGAGCGCCGGCGTGAGTGCGCTGGGCAGCACGTCGAGGATGAGCGCCCCTTGGCGGCGAAGCTCCATGGCCAAGCGATCACGCCAATCCACTACCTCGGCGGCTGCCGCAGCGGTGTAGCTCGACAGCTCGGTGCCGCGACGGGCACCAGCGCGCAGCGGATTGAGCAACGCCTCGATATCTGGGTCACGAAACATGACCAACAACGGCAAGTGGCGTGACGACAGGCCCCGGGTGAGGCGCAATAGCTCAGTGGCCGCCACCTCGTCGACCACCTGGGTGAAGAGCACCACCATCGAGCGCTTCCGCACCCGGGTGCTCAGCTGCTCGAAGGCCACCTGATAGCTCGACTCGACCAGATCGGGGTGGAGGTGGTAGCCAGCGTGAATGATGCGGCGCGTAGCCTGTGGGCCAGCGGCCAGTGGCGCATAGCTCTTGATCTGATCGGCGAAGGCCATCAGGCCCACGTGGTCACCGTTGCGCGCCGCAACGTGGGACAGCATGAGCGCAGCGTTGAGCCCATGATCGAAGAGCGAGAGCCCCCCGCATTCGGCGGTCATGAGGCGACCGGCGTCGAGCACGAACATGATGCTCTGGTTGCTCTCCAGCTGGTACTCCCGTGCGATGAGCTTGCGTCGTCGCGCCGTGGCCTTCCAATCGACGGCCCGGTGCTCATCCCCCTTCCGATACTCCCGCAGGCGCTCGAATTCGCTTTCCCCTCCCCGTCGCCGCGACGCCATGAAGAGCGATTGCTCGCGGTTCTGACGGGCCAATAACTCGAAGGTCCGCACGGCCCGCACGTCGGGAAACACCTTCACGGGGTGAACGGCCGACAACCGCAATTGGCGAATCCAGAGCCCCAAGGGTGACGGGTAGCGGAGGGTGTGGTCGCCCAGCTCGTAGGCCCCGCGACGGCTTGGGCGCAGGTGATACTGGGCCGCCACCCGGCCACGTGCCGGGAGATCGATCTGAAGAGGCAAGGACTCGGCCTCAGCCCCATCGAACAGATCGTCGCGCAGCTGCAGTGCCAGTCGGCGGCGCGCAAGAGACCGAACGGTGAGCTTCACCAAGTTAGGCTGTCCGATGGAGAACACGGGGCGAGTGGTTCGAGACACGCTCACCAGGGGCCGCCAGGCCAAAGCGGCGTCCAAGGCGGCAATCAGCATGATCCCCAGATCGGTGGCCAGCATCGGCCACAGCATGGTCTCGTCGAACAACGTCAGCAGCGCCAAGACCACCGGCGCAATCGCCAACAGGACGAGTGGCCGCCCAGGGATCATGGCGCCTCGACCGAGCCACCGGCAGCGCAGCAGGCCTCACCGCCGCCGCTCTCCGGCTCCGTTGTAGGTTCGTGAGCCATGGCGGACCTCACCCGGCGGTGTGGGGCACCCTCACCCCAAGCAAGATGTCATGCACACAGTCGTCGGGCGTCACGCCCTCGATCTCGGCGTCTGGGTGCAACAGCATGCGATGGCGCAAGACGGCTGGAGCCAACGACTTGACGTCGTCGGGCACGACGAACTCGCGCCCGTTGCGAGCCGCGAGGGCTCGAGACGCCTTGAGCAGACCAATCGAAGCGCGCGGCGAAGCGCCGAGGTAGACCGACCGGTGGCTCCGGGTCTGTCCGACGATATCGGTGATGTAGGTCATGATGTCGTCGTCCACGCTGACCGCTGCGAGCGCCTCGCGCATGGCGATGATGTCCTGGCCGCTGACCACCTGCTCGAGACCGGCACCTGCTAGATCGTTGGGATCGAAACCTCGGCTGTAGGCGTGAAGGATGCTCTTCTCCACAGCCTTCTGGGGATGATTCACGTGGACCTTCATCAGGAAGCGATCGATCTGCGCTTCCGGCAGGGGGTAGGTCCCCTGAGACTCGATGGGGTTCTGGGTCGCGATCACCACGAATGGGCGAGGTAGCGAACGGGTCACGCCGTCGGCGCTCACGCTCAGTTCTTGCATCGCCTCGAGAAGCGCCGACTGGGTCTTGGCAGGCGCGCGGTTGATTTCGTCAGCCAGGAGCAACTGGGTGAAGACCGGCCCGGGGACGAAGACGAAGGCGTCCTCCTGCTGGTTGAAGACGTTGCCCCCGGTCACGTCGCTAGGCATTAGATCGGGGGTGAACTGGATACGTTTGTGCTCCACTCCGAGCACGTGGGACAAGGCGCGCACCAGCAGCGTCTTTCCCAGGCCGGGCACGCCCTCGATGAGCACGTGCCCGCCAGCGAGCAGCGCAATCAGGGTGTGCTCGATGATGTCGCCCTGCCCCAGCAGGACCTTGCTCGTTTCTTGATGAATGCGCTCGAAGTGTTCGCGATAGGATTGGATGTTCATGATGATTCACCGCGGCGGCCGAGGGCCGCGACCAACTCGGCGAGACGTTGCATCAGCTCGACGTGCTGTTGACTGTGTTGTTGCTTGGGATCCATCAGCCTCAGCGCCTGGGCGCTAGGCTCGAGACCAGCCCGCAAGCTGGAGGGGCGCAACGATGCCCCCGAGCCGGCATCACTGGCCGCCTGGGCGTGACGGAGCAGGGCCGCGATCTCTTCGGCCCGCCACCCCGACCGAACCGAGAGCTTGTCGGCAAGCTCGTCAAGATCGCTCTGACGACCACGAGGGACCCGCTCGCGCAGCCGCTCGAGCGCCCAGCGCGCATAGGCACCGAGAGCATGGGCCGAAGCCCGTGCCCTCGCATATTGAAGCCCCACCGCACGCACGTGATCGGCGAAGCGCCGACGAGTCTTCTCTGCTGGGTCGCGCAGCTGACCGAAAGCAATCCCCTTCCACAGAAAGAACAGCGCCAGCAGCAAGAGCAGCTGGGCGATCAGCGGCGTGAGCTTGGCCCGATGCACTGACTCGAAAGGCGAGCTCGCCGCAGCCCCCGTCCAGCTCGTGCAGATCTGCACCGGTCCGTGGCCCGTCAAGATCCGCACGACCGCCTCACCGTTGTCGCCCAGGGCCAAGGCGATGTTCGTGAACAGGTGCTCGTCAGCCAGGGCCATGATTTGGCCTCGTCCCAACCTGCCGTGGACACCATAGAGCGACTCGCTGCCTCCAACCCGCACCAGCATGGGCAAGGCTTCGAGACCCTCAGGGTCGACGACGATGGCTCCTCCAGGGGGGACCTGGAGGTCCAGCTGCTCGAGCGCGTTCTCGAAACGCCACGCACCGGTGAGACGGCGGCTGCCCGATGGGTCGGACCGATACCGAATCCCCACACGATCATCGCTGGGCAGCTCGCCGGCCAGCACGAGCGTGCCGCCCTTCTTCACCCACTGCAGGACCGAATCCCAGTTGCCATCCTTTGGCCCACCACCGGGCAAGATGACGAGCACGCCAAGGTCCTCGGCAAAATTGGAGAGCTCTTCGATACGGTAGCTCACCTCGATGTCCCGCTGGCGCAACAGCTCGACGACCCCCCGAGAACCAGACGGCGCGGTGGACGAGCCGCCCAGGTCGCCAGCCCAGACAGCGGCTGGGCACACCAGGGTGGCCCCCAGAGCGAAGACCAGCAGCAGCACCGAGCGGGCGGTCAGCGGCAGCACTCGCGCCAACAGAGACTCGAAGAGCGATGGGCTCGCCGCAGTGGCCCCAAATTGCACCCGCTCGACGTCCTGGACGATGGCTCGAACCGGGGCGGCGAGCTCGGGACGCTTGCGGAGCGCTCGCAGGTAGTCGGCATTGGTGCGAGAGGAGTGCACGTCAATCAGACCGTCCCCCTCGAGCCGCCGCAGCATTGCAGCATAGGCATCGGCAATGGCCTGCTCGTAGTCCCCCCGCCCAGCTGCCTGCCGCGCCTTCGACAGGAGCCGCTCGACATCGGTCTCGACGATCCGCAGGGCTCCTGGCGCGGGCTCGGCAGACGCCTCGTCGCCAGCAGGGTCCTCGAGGTCGTCTTCGTCGCGCCCCGCAAGTCGGGCTCTGACGATCACCCAGACCAGCAGACCCAAGCCCACAGCGAGCAACAGGAAGAAGGTCAGCTGGGCGAACTCACTGACACCGCTAGGGAGCGTGATGGTCCGCGGAGCGGGCGGGTCCCTGGGAGGTGGCGAGGCTCTCTGGCCATCACCATCCCCCGGCTGGGACCTAGGGCGGCCATCCGTGTCGCCCGACGAGCCGCTCCTGGAAGAGCCATCACGCCCTGCCGAAGCACCGGGCGAGCCTCCAGACGGCGGACCAGTGCCAGCGGTGTCGCCGGCTCCGTCCGACGAGCCGCCGGACCGCCGCCCAGCACCATCAGGCTCGCCCGACCCACCAGCTGAGCAACCAGGAGGCGGGCTGCTCCGATCGGTGCGTCGTGCCTTACGCTTGCAGGCGCCGGGCAAGCCCGGACAGGCCTCGTTGTGCTCGCCCACCAGCGGGCACCAACGGTGCTCCCACCGGTCCAGCAAGTAATCGTCGTCATGACAAAAGCCGTAACGCGGGTCACCCAAGATCTCGACGCCACTGGGGCCCGCCGACGGTGCTCCAATGAGCGCCGCGACTAAAGCCGCCAACGCAACCAGCGAGCCGGTCACCGCACCACCCCCAAGGAGGGTTGCTCACCGGCAGCGATCGACATGAAGCGCACCTGGATGTCCCAGCCATCCCGGCGGGTGCGCAGATCGGTGTACATGAGGAACCGCGCGGTCGCCACGTAGGGCACCGAGAGCACGAGCCCCAAGAGGGCATAAGGCGAACCCAGCTCCTGGTGTATCGGGGGGAACAGCTCACCGAGCTGCAGCACCCCGTCGATCAGACCGTCACACAGGATCTCGGCAAGCACGGCACAGACGATCTGGACTGCCCCGAGCCCCAGCCACATCACGAAGGCGCGGTCCGCACGCCCCTGAATGAAGCGCGAGCTTCGGCTGCTGGCCCGCAAGAGCGGCGCCTGTTCGAGCAGGCTCGCTTCGTGAACGAACAACAGCCGAGTCGCCGCCAAGGGATAAAGGACGGTGGAGATGGCCAGAATGCCACGGCTCACCAGCCACGCACCCAAGTAGCGACCTAATTGCTTGCCGAAAGCCGCCAGCGCCTCTCGCCCCCCCAGTGTCTCGGAAAACAGCCAGCGTCCGGCGGCCACCGTGAACACCCCCTGGAGCAGGGAGGTCAACAAGAGCGCCACGACCCACACGGCAAGCCAGGGCCAGTCCAAGACGTAGCGAAGGGCCAGGCAGATGGCATAGCAAGGCAGCAACACCACCAAGGCGAGCCGGAAATATAGGCTCAAAGCCTGTGACGCACAGAGGTGGGCCGCCAGATCGAGGACCTCGGCAATGGTACGCCGGCGCAAGACGACTCGGGAGTGAGCCAGGTTCATGGGCCCTTGCCCCGCCGGCCCGCAAAGGCCAAAAATACGACGATCAGGAAAGTAAGAACGGCCGCCACTGCCCATTTGACCGGTGCCGCCACCGACGACGGCGACCAGAAGCCCTCGACCAGCGCTGCCATCACCAACATCACCGCCGCGCCGACGATGAGGCGCGCGATGTCTGGAGCGTGGTGACGCAACGAGCCAATCCGAGTGCGCCCCCCCGTGTCGACCAGTGCGTAGCCCATCTGCAGGCCGGCAGCCCCGGCGATCATGATGGCCGTCAACTCAAAGGGAGCGTGCCCGCACATGAAGGTGAGGATGTTGGCGCCATAACCGGCCTGCGCGACGTAGCCGGTGACGGTGCCAATCATCAGCCCGTTGTAGACCAAGAAGAAGATGCTGCCGGTGCCAAACAGAATCCCGGTCGCGAAGCAGCGAAAGGCGATGCCGACATTGTTGTAGACGTAAAACCCCGCCATACCGGCATCGACACCGGTGGCACGGCCTGCCTCGAAGCCGCCCGAATAGGCGTCCACCATCCCCTCCAAGATGGCGGCCGGAAGCACCTCGACGGCGAGCTGGGGCGACGTCAAGGCACCGATCAGGCCGATCAGACAGGGCAGGCAAAACAGGCCGATGGACACGGCGGCGAAGCGAAAATTGTGCCGGAACGCGCGAGGAAACTCGACCGCGACCAGCCGCATCAAAGCAGGAAAACGGATCGGCCCGGCACCGTAGAGCGCGTTGTGAGCCCGGCCAGCGAGCCCGTCGAGGTAGCCGAGCACGTCAGGCGCGTAGCCAGCACTCCGAGCCCTCATCAGATCGGCGCAGAGCGAGCGATAGAGCGACGCCACCCGCGCGATGGTCGCCCCGTCCCGGCGGTGGAGGGCCTTACTCAGGCCAAGCAAATGGTCCAGCTCGGTCCACCTGCCCTGGTTGGCCGCGACGAACTCGTCGTTCGACTGCTGCACGGGCCCCCTCAGCTGGCGTCGCTCCCTCGCGCGCGGTGGTAGAGCAGCGCGAGAAACCGGTGTGGATCCTCGAAGTTGACGCCCAAACGACTGGCAAAGAGCGGCGCCACCAACTCGGCGAGCTCACGCTCCCTGGCTGGGGGCAAAGTGGTCGAGCGGCGCAAGAGTAGCTCGATGGCGTCGAGCTCCCGCGCCCCAAGCGGTACCCGATCGGGCAGGTCGCCTAGCTCTCGCGTGGTAGGCGGCGGATGAAGGCGAATCGGACCTTCTACGAGGTGTCGCTCTTCCACCACGACCATGGTGCCGGCGACTAGATCGCCGAGTCGACGGAAGCGCCCGTCCCGGGCCATCACCACCAGCCCGAGGGCATAGCCGAAGGGCAGGAAGTCGGCGGCCCGCAACAGATTCCTGAGCACGCTGTGAGTGAACTGCAAGGGGTGACCCGAGCTGGTGACGACCCGCAAGCGAAACAGGGCTTTGCCTGGCGTGCGCCCGTTCATCAGGGTCTCGAACAGCACGTAAGATCCCCACTCGACAACGAAGAGCACCAACAGCAGCAATCCCTGGGAGGCGGCGGCCAGCGCGCCACCGGACAGTAGGCCACCGAAGCCGGCCAGCACCATGAAGACCGCTATGAGCGCACCACGGATGATGAGGTCGACCAGATAGGCAATCGCTCGTCGCACTGGGCCGGCGACGGCGTGACGGAACCGCACGTGCTCTGGCGTCTCAATTTCGGTGGTGGTGTCGAGCGGAACGTACACAGGTGACGATCTCTGGCGCACTATAGCTGAGCCCTGCCGCCCCGCATTGCCCGATTGTGTCCTGGCTGGCGCCGCCAGCCGCCCTCAGCCGGCCATCTAGGTTGAAACAACTTGGGGCGAGGCCTGCGGGGCTCTACGCTTCGTACCCTCATGGGTACTGCAGCGACAGTCATCAGGGTCTGGTTGGAGCCGGCGTGGATGGTGCGAGCACCCTGGACGACAGAGGTCGTCGGGCCGGTCACCTTGGATCAACTTCAACGGAGCCTGGCGAACGGCAAGCTCGATCCACGGGCCGAGATCGTCCTGCAAGGGCAGTCGGATTGGCAGTTTGCCCGTACCCTGGTCGAGAACGCCCTCAAAGAGCACGGGTCGTTGGCTGACGCCCAGGGCGGCGTCCCGGCGCCCCGCGACCAGCTCCCCTCAGTCAACCTCTCGGAGCCACCACCACCACCCAACGGGTCTGCTGCCGCGCTGGCACCGCCCCCTCCACCACCCAACCCAACAGGCATCTCCGCAGCCGCGCCACCGCCGCCACCACCGCCCAACCCGTCAGGGGCCCCGGTGGCAGTAGCCGTGCCGCCGCCTCCGCCGCCCACCGCCCCTGCTGGCGGGCTCATCCCCCCGGGCCTGGCGTCGAGCAACGTGGCCGCCGGCGGACCGCCGCCACCGCCACCCAAGCAATCGAGCGTTCCGGCGCAGCCGCCACCGCCGCCACCTCAACCGCACCAGCCAGCGGCACCGCCCCCTCCGCCGCCACAAACGAATCAGCCCGCCACGCCACCACCACCGCCCAATCAATACCCGGGCGCACCGGCACCGCCGGCCCCTCCGCCGCCGCCGGCCCCTCCGCCGCCGCCAGCCCAACCAAACCCCTTGGCCCAGCTGGCCGGACCACCCCCCCAGCCCCCCGCCCCACCCGACCCATGGGGCCCGCAGGGCCGGCCCCCCCCGGAGCCCCCCCCGCCCCGC
>JAUVCD010000452.1 GCA_030590865.1 Myxococcales bacterium
ATTTGCAGCGTGTTTTGGCTCGCGAAGGGAGCCACGGTGGTCCAGCTGGTGCCGCCGTTGGTGGAGCGAATGGTGCCGTGGGCCTGGGTGACGCCGAACAGCACCGACGCCGTGGCTGTCGCGCCGCCGGTGAGGGTCGTGACCTGTTGACCTTGGGCGAGCGGCGAGCCGTCGACGGTGACGGCCCCGGCCGTCCAGGTGGCGCCGCGATCCGTGCTGGTCTGCAACGTGTTGTCGCCGCTGACGGTCACGAGCTGACCGTCGAGCGTGACAACCTCCCGTGGCCGCTCGGCGAGCACGGAGGTGAAGGTCCCGCCGTCGTCGATCGTACGCCAGAGCGCGCCATCGGTCCCGACCAGGAGCACGTCGGGCGAGCCGGGGACCGCCGTCAAATAGCCAATGGCCTCGGACCCCCATGGTCCCTCATCCATGACGTTCCAGCTGGCTGCGGCGTCGTCGGTCACGGCCAGGGTCGAGCCCACGTGCCAGAAGACCCGGTCGGTGAAGTAGGCCGGATGGGTCGAGTCGGAGGCCGAGGCGAGCTGCTGGTAGTGGATGAGATCCCACCGGTCGCCGCCGGTCTGGGAGCGATAGACGCCGCCCATGTCGCAGGCGAGCAGCATGAAGGTCTCGTCGTAGGGCGACACGGAGGGAACGAAGATCCCACCGCCACCTCCCAGGCCACGAACGGTGAACTCCTGCGGATCGGTCCCGCCATCGTTATCACCGCCATCGGTCGAGGCATCCGCTCCGCCGTCGAGCTCGGTGCCCCCGTCGACGGGCGGCTTGGCCGCCGTCGTCTCGTCGGAATCACAGCCGCTGAGGCAGAACGCACCCGCTGTCACGAGCGCTCCCAGCGCAGCACAGGTCGAAACCACGCACCGATAGGTCATGACCCTGCATCTTATCAGCACTGGCTCCAGCCGGGTGAGGGCGACATCCCGAGGTTCGACCATCCGACTGCGGCTGGCCGGCCTGTCGGCTAGACGTTCCAAGATCGGCTGGCTGCGATAGGATGGGGGAATGAAAGCAGACCCGGGGTCTCAGACGGGCAGGCTCAGTGTTCCCTTCGCCTTCATCGTGATGGCTGCAGTGGCAGTCAACTGCGCCCATGCGGTGGTCACGGAGGAGGACGACGACGATGATGGCACCGGCGGGAGCAGCAGCAGCAGTGGGACCGGTGGCGGCTCTGGTAGCTGCGCGGACCAGGGCCTGACCGACTGCGGCGGCCAGTGTGTGGACACGAGTACCGACTCGAACCACTGCGGGGGCTGCGGCCAGGCCTGCGCTCCGGACGTCGCTTGCATCAACGGAGTCTGCGCCGGCGACTGCCCGCCGGGCACGCTCGAGTGCATCCCCGGCCAGTGTATCGACACCCTCTTCGATCCGGCCCACTGCGGCGGCTGCGACCAGGCCTGCCTGTCCGAGCAGTCGTGCATCTCGGGAATTTGCACCTGCCCGGGCACCCTGGTGGAGTGCGCCAACGCCTGCGTCGACACCACGACTAGCGATGACCACTGTGGCCAGTGTAACGCCCCCTGCACCGGCCAATACGAGTCGTGCACCGGTGGCAGTTGCCAGCTGGACTGCGCCGGCAACGGGTTGACCGAGTGTTCATCGGTCTGCGTGGACACCACTAGCGACAACTCGAACTGTGGTTCTTGCTCCCACGTTTGCGGGTCAGGGACCACTTGCGTCAGCAGCATCTGCCAGTCCCCCACCACCTGCGGTGCCACTGGCGTGGTCAACATCGGCCAGACCGTTCCCCAGACCCAAACCGGCAGCACCAACACTAGCTCGAACAACGTCGATCCCTACACTTGTGGCTACACCGGCGGGGTCGAGGCGGCCTTCACCTTCACGGCTCCGTCGGCGGGAAGCTACACCCTCGACACTCAGGGATCGTCTTTCGACACGGTGCTCTACGTCTACGACACTCCGAACTGCACGGAGATCGCCTGTGACGACGATACCTACGGGCTCCAGTCCGAGGTCATCCTCTCCCTGCAAGCGGCTCAGCAGGTGGTCATCATCGTCGATGGCTACGACAGCTTTGAGTACGGCTCCTTCGTGCTGAACATCAACTGACCCAGTCGGTCGCCGGACCGGTGGTCCATTATTGGGGGGCTGCCGCGGGAGCGCAGCTTGTCGGAAGACCGTTTCTACGGACACCGCAATCTGGTGGGGTAGTACACTCGGCCCATGGCCCATCATCAAACCAAGCGCCGGGCGACGGTGCTGCCTGTGCTGGCAGGTGCGCTCATCGCCTCTACGGCTCACGCCGAAACCTACTACGTCGAGTCCGGGGGCAGCGACGGCGCGACCGGTCTGACTGGCGCTCCCTGGGGCACCTTGCAGCACGCCGCCGATCAGGTGGTGGCCGGCGACACGGTGATGGTCGCCGCCGGCACCTATGTGGGCTTCGCGCTCACCACCGGCGGAACCGACGGCTCACCCATCACCTTCCAGGCCGAGTCGGGGGTCACCATCGACACCGACAACGCCTCTACCCCTGACGGCATCAACGTCGAGGGGGCCGACTACGTGGTTATCGAGGGGTTCCACGTAGTGGGCGTGACCCGCGCCGGCATTCGTTGCGCCCTGTCCAACTTCGTCACCATTAGGGGCAACACCGCCGAGAACAACGGAGTTTGGGGGATCTTCTCCGGCTTTTGCGACGATATTTTGGTCGAGGAAAACGATTGCTCAGGATCGGTGGACGAGCATGGCGTCTACGTGTCCAACAGCGCGGACCGACCGACGGTACGCAACAACGTGTTGTGGAACAACAATGCCAATGGCCTCCACATGAATGGCGACATCAACATGGGCGGTGACGGCGTCATCGAGGCTGCGCTGGTGGAAGGCAACATCATCTTTGGCAACGGTAATGCTGGTGGCTCGGCCATCAACTGCGACGGCTGCCAGAACGGCGTCATCCAAAACAACCTGATCTTCGACACCCACGCCAGCGGCATCTCGCTCTACGCCATCGATGCGGCCGAGGGCTCGCAGAACAATCTGGTGGTCAACAACACCGTGATCGTTGCCGCTGATGGTCGCTGGTGCCTCAACATTCAAGATGGCAGTACCAACAACACGGCTTACAACAACATCCTGCTCAACCTCCACAGCACCCACGGCAGCCTCGACATCTCCCCGGACAGCCTCAGCGGTTTCGTCAGTGACCACAATGTGGTGATGGACCGGTTCACCACCGATGGTGCCAGTACGGTCCTGACCCTCGCCGAGTGGACTGGGGCGACCGGTCAAGGCGTCGCCTCGGTGGTGGCGGCTTCGGCGGCGCTGTTCGTCGATGCGGACAATGACGACTATCACCTGCAAGAGAACGCGCCGGCCGCGGACGTCGGCACTCCGACCAGCGCACCCCCCGCCGATCTCGATGGCAACGCTCGGCCCTACGGCCCAGGCTACGATATCGGTGCCTACGAGTGGTGTGGCGACGACTGCGAGCCGGCGAGCAGCAGCTCGTCCACCTCGACCAGCAGTACCAGTAGCGGCACCGGGGGTAGCGGCGGCCAGGGCACAGGCGGCGCCGGCGGAACCACCAGTAGCAGCGGCGCCGCTCTTGACGACGCTGATGATGACAGCGGCTGTGGCTGCATGGTCCCCGGTGAGCGCCGGGCCGCAGGTCCGATCGTCTTCGGCCTCCTTCTAATGGGAGCCCTGGGCCTCCGTGCACGGCGCCGCACCGGTGGCTCGAGGCGGCCCCGGTAACACGGTCCGCCGGCCAGTCATGACGACCGCTTTGCGCCGCTGGGGGCTCTTTACTGCCCTGGCAGCCCTGCTGGGGGGAGGGTTGGTCCTCCTGAGTAGCGGCTCGGGCGACCCTGTGGAGCCGAGGACCGACCCAGCAGCAGCGGTCGACCGGTCCAAGTGTCCTCAGCTCAGGGGGTCACCGAATCAGTCCCGCCGCGCTCGCCCAGCGGCGGTGGCAGGCTCCTGGTACCCCGGGGACAGAGAGGAGCTCGCCGAGCTGGTCGACGGTCTGCTCGCCCGGGCCAAGCCACCGGCGCTGGCGGGCAAGGGCCCGGTGCGGGCGCTCATCTCGCCTCATGCGGGGTTTCGCTTCAGCGGTGCGGCAGCGGCTGACGGCTTTCGGCTCTTGAAGGGACAACAGATCTGCCGAGTGGTGGTTTTAGGACCCGCCCATCGAGGGGGCTTCACTGGCCTGTCCATCGCCGAGGTGACCCATTACGCGACGCCGTTGGGCGACATCCCGCTCGATACGGGCGCCATTGCCCGCTTGCGGCACCACCCATTGGTGAAGGCTCATCCAGCCGCTCATCGAGGCGAGCACAGTATCGAGATGCAGCTGCCATTGCTGCAACGAACGCTGCCAGCCGGCTGGTCGCTGGTGCCGATTCTGGTGGGTCGGCTCGACCGTGACGGCATCGCACGAGCTGCCGAATTGCTACGGTTACTCGCCGACGATCGAACCCTCTTCGTCGCCTCGAGCGATTTTACCCATTATGGCTCCAACTACGATTACCAGCCGTTCCCACAAGATGACCAGGTGGCCCAACGGTTGCGGGAGTTGGACATGGGTGCCCTGCGGCTCATCGAAGCGCGGGACAGCGACGGCTTGGCCAGCTATCGCGAGACTACGGGCATCAACGTCTGCGGACAGGGGCCGGTGCGCATCCTGCTTGGCATCTTACCGCCCAGTGCCGCCGCCACCTTGGTGCGCTACACCACTAGCGGCGAGTTGCTGGGCGACTACACCAACTCGGTCAGCTACCTCACCGTGGCCTTCACGGCCGAGCAACCGCTGTCGTTCAGCGGCGGGCCAGATGATCTGCCCCTAGGCCACCTGCAGCTCCTGCACCAGCTGGCGCGCCGGGCTCTCGAGCGGGGGGTGACCTCCGGCACCGACCCAAGTGATGCGGATGCTCTCACCGCGGGCCTCGAGATCCCCAGCGCATTGAAACAGAAGCGCGCAGCCTTCGTCACGCTGCGCAAGTATGGCGCCTTGCGTGGCTGCATCGGTCATCTCCAGCCGATCGATCCACTGATTGAATCGGTGATGGGTAATGCCGTGAATGCTGCGTTGCGAGACAACCGATTTCCTCCGGTGGGCCCGGCTGAGCTAAGCGAGCTGACCGTCGAGATTAGTGTGCTGAGCGCGACTCACTCCATCCAGCAGGCGGCGGAGTTTCGGGTTGGCAAAGAGGGAGTCATTCTGATGAAGGGGGGACGGCGAGCCGTTTTTCTTCCCGAGGTGGCGGCCGAGCGGGGCTGGGACCGCGCCGAGACCCTCTCCGCCCTCTCACGCAAGGCCGGGCTGCCCGATGATGGCTGGCAGAGCGATGCCCAATTCGAGGTATTTACCGCCCAAGTCTACGAGGCACCCTTCAGTCCCTAAGCCTCTCAGGGCGTTGTTGGATAGGAGTCTGTGCCTGGCTCACCGCGCCCGCGAGGTCCGAGCTTCCGGCCTTTCCACACCGGTGCTGGCCCCCAAGAGGGCATCAGGCAGGCGAGCAGCGCCTGGCTCAGGATGAATCCCAGCGTCAGCGGAACAGCCGCCAGCAGCCAGCGCGGCGATCGGCGCTGGGATCGGCTCGCCCCGACGAGGGCAACCACGAGCACGCCAGTGAGCAGCGCCGCGGGCCACAGCAGCAGCTGCGGCACCGCCAGGCCCAGGGCCAGCGGGATCGCCCCGACGGCTGCGACACAGCAGCCGGCATAGCCGCGAACGGCCCAACGGGTCGTGGGGTCGGACGCCCACCAGAGTCCGCCCATCCAGCGCAGCCGTTGTTGGTATAGCGCTTCCAGCGTGACCTGTGGGCTCGTCTCGGTGGTGGTCGCAAGGGAGGCGGTCACCTGCACTTGAAACCCCTGCCTGCGAATGGCGCTCACCAACGCTGTGTCTTCGGTCAGCGTGTAGCCCAGGCCGGCAAAGCCGCCCACTGCGGCAAGGGCGCTGCGTCGCACCGCTTGGTTGTTGCCACAACCGCCGGTGGCGACGCCCAAGCCCGCACTGCCGGCGGCGAAATGTTGAAGCAGCGGTAGATCGAATGCCTGCTGTGCTTGGAGCCAGCCGCCTTCGCTCGCCACCGAGAGCTGCCCGAAGACCAGCCCCACCTCGTCGTGCGCAAAGGCCTGGGCGGTGGTCTCGATCCAGCGGGGTGGCACCACACAGTCGCCGTCTGTGAACAGGATTACCTCGCCTGCGGCGGCGGCAACTCCCTCGTCGAGTCGCTGTTGTTTTGGCGTGAGATCACCATGGTCACCCCTCCCTCGGATCACTTGGACCGAGCTGCGGTGCTGTGTCTGAAAGCGGCGCAAGAGTCGCTCGCTGCCGTCGCTCGAGCCATCGTCTACGAAGACGAGCTCGACGTCCTGGCAGGTCTGTCCGGCGAGCGAGTCGAGCAGTCCTGGGAGGCCTTGCTCTTCATCCTTCACGACCACGACGACCGATAGGCGCAGCGGTGACGGCTTCGCGCTGGCCGCCGGGGGACGACGCCGGCGGGCGCGGGCGATGCCAAGAGCGATGGCTCCGTGACTCAGCAGCAGGAGGGTGGCAGCGCTCAATGCCCAAAGCAGCATGGTGCGCGCCTAGGCGGTGAGCTTCCGCGGGTTGAGGTGAAGCAGGTTGCCAGCGAAGAGCAGCGAGGGGAGGTAGCCCATCGTTTCGTGGGTGCAGTTGGCACAGCTGTGGTGGCGCCCGACTGAGCTCCGCACCCGGTCGGCCTCGGCGCTGCTCCACAGGGCGTTGAAGTCCATTCCGACGCTGCGCAGGCTCCCCATGGTGCCCACCTCGGCGTGCTCGGCCAATGCCTCACAGGCATGGACCTGTCCAAGCGGATCCACCACTGCTCCGTGACGGCCGGCATGGCACCGAAAGGACCGCTGTCCGGTGGTCATGGTTCGGTGGACCCCTTGGGCCGTCGTGTTGAGGACCAAGAGCTCTGGATGGTCGAGCCACCAGAGCCGCGATCGGTAAAGCGGTCGCAGCGCTTCCACTTGAGCCGCCCGATAGCGTTGGGGATCCACCTGTCGGAGCTCTGAGCCAGCCCGAGGGTGCTGGCGCACCAAGAGCACGGCCACGTTGTCTGGGGTCAGCTCCGACCAGAGCCAGCGCAGAAATTGTGGCGCGACCTGCTGGTTCAGGCTGCTGACCACCGAGGTCACCATCAAGACGAGGTTGTCGTGGTGACGAGCCAGGCGCTGAAACTCGCGCCACGATCGAAGGGCTTGCTCGAAGGTGCCGGCGCCCCGGTTGGCATCGTGTTGCTCCTCGAAGCCATCGATGGAGAGCGACAGGATGAAGGGCCTCCGTGGATGGCTCGTTAGGATACGCTCGCTCTGTTGGACGATGGCCGAGGTCGCCTGACCGTTGGTCGATGCCAGCGCGATCAGCATGCCGTTTTCCTGGCGGAAGCAATCGATGATCTCAGCTAGATCCGGCCGCACAAAAGGCTCTCCGCCGCAGAACAGGCCTAGGGCGAAATCGTCGAGCCTGGTGGCCAGCTGGCGGTACTCGTCGAGGGTCAGCTCGTTGTCGGCATTCCTTTCGGCGTAGTGATAGAAGCAGTGCTTGCAGCGAAGCGTGCAGCGAGCGGTGACCAGAAAGGAGAGCACCGCCGGGGTAGAGCGCCCGCGGTGCTGTCGCCTGAGATAGCGGAAGGCATAGCGGCTGGCCCTCGGCAAGAGGGACCAGAGGTGGTGCCTCATCGAGCTGTCCTTTCATGACGCTGGGCGACATGCATCGTTGCGCGACCACCTGAGAGGCGCCCCCCGACGCCTAGGGAGCGAGCACCGACGAAACTAGGCCAGCGGTCACCGCCTGGCTCGAAGGACTCGACGTGAAGGCCGCCTAGTTGTACTCGCCCGCTGAAGGTGCAAACGAACTGCAGGACCTGGTCCGCTCGTGCTTGAAGGGTCGTCAAGCGGGTGCCCAGGGGCTGACGAGGCCCGAAACCGCGTAGCCGAAAT